>NZ_JACGAS010000004.1:0-115851 GCF_020138135.1 Campylobacter sp. RM12647
GTGATTGCGATTTTATTAGCATCATTTTTTTCATAATTTAAAAATTCAAAAAATTCAGTTAAACCATTTTGCATAGCAATCATAGGATTTAAAGATTTTTTGATTAAATAGTATAAAATTCCTATAACTACAATAATAAATATTATAAACTCATAAATCGAATTCATCATACTATTGTGAATAGTATCATCAATATTTGCCTTTGGCATAATTGAGCAAACATCATATCCTGTTAATTTATCTTCTAAACAATAAGCTATATATTCTTTATCATTTTTATTAAATATAAAATTACCACTATTATCATTTTTATAATAATTTTGTAATTTACTTACAAATTCTTTTTTCCATTCAGGATTTCCTAAATCATCTTTATTAGAACTTGAAATAATCTCATCATTTTTATCCAGAATTATCGTGCTAGAATTTTTTAAAGAATTTGCTCTAGTAATCTCATCGCTAAAATCATCAATTAAAATATTACCACCAACAACAGCTACTATTTTATTATCAATTACTACAGGTGCAAAAATAGTTGTGGCTGATTTTTTACTTGAAACATCTTGATATACTGAAGATAAATTTGCTTGCTTTAATTCTAAAGCTTCTTTATACCAAGCTCTAGTTCTACCATCAAAATTAGGGATTAATCTAAAAGTTAAATCAGATTCAGCCTTATAAACATCGCCATTTGTTAAACCTACAAATAAACCTTTAAAATCTAAAATCTTATTATCATCTTCTATTATTTGCTTAATAAAATTTGGGCTTACATCTTTTGCTTCTTCAAATTTTTTAGCAATTTTTTTAATATTATTTAATTTTACATCTATATAAGAATTTATATATAAATTCTTTAAAGTTATATCATTTCTATTTAATTCATTGTAATTTGAATTAATAATAGTTTTAACTCTATTTAATTCGTATGAAGTTAAAATTACTGATGCAATTATTAAAACTGCGGTAAGATATATGGAAATTTTTTGTGATAGTTTCATTTAAATCCTTTTTTGTAATAATTTAAAAAGGCGTAGTATAAATAAACAAAGTTAAATAAAACTTAAGTAATAATAATTATTAATTAAAAATATTAACTAAAAGAATACAATTTTAATCCTATTTTAAACAAGAATTTAAAATAGGACTTTATATTTATTTATCAATATTTTTTAAAGCCATTACGAATTGAATTCTATTCTTAACCCCTACTTTTTGATAAATAGTTGAAGTTATAGCCTTTATAGTTCTTTCGCTAAGTTGCAAAATATTAGCAATTTGTGCGTTGTTTAATCCATCTTTTATATAATTTGCAACTACTTTTTCTCTATCAGTTAATAATTCATATAAATCATTATTATCTTGTTTATAGCTTTGATTAATAAGACTTATCATATTACTAATAATATCAGGCAATAACCATATACCGCCATTACTAATACAATTAATTGCATCTATAAAGTGAATTTTTTGCATTCTTGCGTTTGCATACCCTTTAGCATTGCCATTTAAAAACGCTTGAGATTCTATAAAATTTGGATTTTTTGATATAGCTAGACATTTAAAATTATATTTTGATAATTCTTTTATACTATCAATATTATCGCAAATTATAACATTAGCATCTTTGTATTTAGCTATTATTACATCTAAATAATTTGTTGAATATACATTAAAATCATTCAATATTTCTTCTAAATAAGTTCTTAGCTCTTTATCTTCTACATTTATAATTATTTGCATTATCTTTCCCTTAAAGCATTTTGTTTGGTTTTAAATATTGGTTTTAATAAATAATCTAATATAGTCTTTTTACCAGTAACAATATCAGCATTTACTATCATACCCACTTTGATATTTAGTGGGTGTTCATCTGTTCCTAGATGATTTTTTTCTGTTACGATTTTTACTAAATAAAAACTCTCTCCTTTATCATTGGTTTCTGTATCGGCACTAATTTGCATAACTTGTCCTTCAAGTCCGCCATAAATACTAAAATCATAAGCACTTACCTTAATAATAGCTCTTAAACCTTCTCTTAAAAATGCCACATCAGCAGGTTTAACCTTAACTTCAGCAATCAATCTATCATCAAGTGGAACTATTTCAGCTATATTTTCACCTGGCTTGATTACTCCTGAAACAGTATGAACATTAAGCTTTGAAACTATACCATTTACAGGGCTTTTTACTAAGGTTCTATCAACCCTATCATCAAGACCTATTTGACTTTTATTAATTCTAGCAATTTCAGCATTTGTTTCATTTAGTTCTTTTTTAGAATCATTAATAAAACCTAATCTTATTTCATTTAATGTAGCTTCTAATTTAGGTAGCGATAATCTTGCTTGAGATAATTCACCCCTAATATCATTTAATTGTCTGCTAATTTGTAAATATTCAACTTCACTCACACTACCTTTTTTATAAAGACTATAAGTCAAATCATTTTGTTTAGATACTAAATTATAACTCGTGCTTAAATGGTTGATTTTTGATTTTAGTTCCTTTATTTCGCTTTCTTTTTGAGAAATTTTTTCTTTTAATTGCTCTATATTACTCTCATATAAACTTTGTTCGTTTTTTAAAGTCTGTGGGAAAATTTTATTTACTTCATCTTCGCTTAAAATACTAATATCAAATTCTTTACTATTTGCTTGAGCAAAAAGCCTAATTTTTTTAGCCAAAAGCTCACTAATTTTTACTTCACTCTCGCCTAAAGAACTCTCAAAACTTTTATTATCAATCTTAAGTAATACTTGACCTTTTTTTACAACATCACCTTCTCTTACTAATAATTCTTGAACTATACCACCTTCTAGGTTTTGAACTACTTGATTTTGACCACTAGGCACTACCTTGCCCTGCCCCCTTGTAATCTCATCAATCTCTGCTACACTCATCCAAGCAATCAAACCAATTACACAAGTAATAATTATATAAAGCATAGTTTTTGTTTTTTGAGAGCTTTTTGATAATACAGCTTGTGATAAGCTATTCATAAAATCTAAATCATCTTTTGTATAGTTTTTCATTTACTAGCTCCTAACTTTGCTAAAACTTCTTCTTTACTTCCATCTAAAACTACCTTAGCATTATCAATTACAATTATTCTATCAACTAGATTAAGAAGTGATTGTTTATGAGTAATTACTATTAATGTTTTATCTTTGCAAGCTTCTTTTAAATTATTTATAACTTTTGCTTCTGTTTGAGTATCTATTTGATTTGTTGGCTCATCTAATAGCATAATAGGTGTATTTGTTATAAACGCTCTTGATATTGCAATAGCTTGTCTTTGACCCCCACTTATACCTTCTCCACGCTCATAAACAGGCATATCAAATCCAAGTGGGTGAGAATTTACAAATTCACTAACGCAAGAAATATTTGCAGCTTTTATAATTTCTTCATCACTTGCATAAGGTGCTTTATAAACTATATTTTCTCTTAAAGTGCCTTTAAATAGCATAATATCTTGAGAAACATAACCAATATGTTCTCTTAAATCCACTGGGTCAATTTGCTCAATATCAATACCATCTACATGAATACTGCCTTTACTTGGCTCATAAAGTCCCATAATTAATTTTTCTATAGTTGTTTTTCCACTACCATTTTTACCAATAATTGCAACTTTTTCTCCAGCATTAATCTTAAAGCTAACATCACTTAAAGATTCTTTTTTAGCTTCTGGATAAGCAAATGAAACATTTTTAAACTCAATACCACCTAAGAAATTATTTCTTCTTACGAATTTTTTGCCATTTTCACGCTCTACTGGCATATTCATAATATCATTAAGGCTCTTATAAGCTGTTTTAGTCTGCTCGTAATTTGATATAAGAGAAGCTACCTGACCCATAGGAGATATTGCACGAGAACTTAAAATCACACTAGCAACAAGACCACCCATACTAAGCTCCATATCCTTAATCATATAAACACCTAATACAACAATAGCAATAGTGTTAAATTGAACTAAAAACCCTGTAACCATAGGAATAGAACTAGATAATAATTTATTTTTTATACTTTTATTAGCAATTTCTCCTGTTGCTTCTTCGTATATCCATTGAGAAGAAGATGCTGCACCTAAAGTCTTAATTGTCTCAAGTGTATTTAAACTCTCAATTAAAACACCATTTTTAAATGCACTTGCTTGATATGTGCTTTCTATTGAAGTTTGTAAAGGTTTTCTAATACTAAATGTATAAATTAAAATAAGTATCATCACAACAACAGGAACTACTACTAAATGCCCTGCTAGAAAATAAATTGTTGCTAAAAATATTATACAAAATGGCAAATCCACAATAGCAGCAATACTAGCATTTGCAAAAAAACTTTTAAGCGTATCAAATTCTTTTAGATTTTGTGCAAAAGAACCAACACTAGCAGGTCTAGAACTTAATTTAATATCCAACACTCTTTCATAAATTAATGAGCTCATAATAATATCGCTCTTTTTTGAAGCTGTTTCTAAAAAATAAGCTCTAACTAATTTAATAATCATATCAATTGTATAAACAACAAATACTCCTAAAGCTAAAACCCATAAAGTCTCAATTGCATTATTAGGCACAACCCTATCATAAACATTCATTGTAAAAAGCGGACCTGCTAAAACAAATAAGTTTATGATAAATGAAGCTAGTAAAACATCTACATAAATTGATTTTGATTTTTTAAGCGTATCCCAAAACCAATGCTCATTAGGGTTATTTTTAAGATTATTTATTTCATTTTTAATAACAAATTCTCTTTTTAAATAAAAAGCATAGCCTAAATATTCTTCTTCAATTTCTGCTTTGCTAACCAATGTAGCTGCACCATCAAATCCTGGAAAAATAATACTTAATTTATCATTATCTTGAAAACTTTGTAAAATACATGCTTTTTGGTCTTTTAGCATTAAAATACAAGGCAATACTAAATTAGGAATATCTTTTAAATCTTTTTTCACTAATGTGCTAGCAAAACCAGCTCTTTTTGCAGCTCTACTAAAAAGAGATTTTTTATTATTTTTTGAAAATAGCTCTATACCGCCTAAATTTTTATCATAAGGCAACCCAGCCGTAAGTGCTTCGGCACTATAAGGATTGTTATAAAGCTTAGTAAGAATAACTAGACAATCTAGCAATTCATCTGTTTTTGTATTTATCATATTTCTTCCTTAACTTTACTTGTGTAATTTCCTTGAACTAAATTAATATTTAATTCTTTTATTTTGTTGTAAGTTTCTTCATCTTCTATACCTATTGCAATTATTTTTATTCCTTTTGAATTTAAGATAATTTCTAAAGCATTTTTAGCCCCACTAGCATTAACATCTTCTAATAAATCAAGCAATGTTCTTGCCTGAACTTTAATATAAGAAATATTTAATTCATTTAAAATACTTAAGTTTTCTTTGTTTAAAGTAAAATGGTCAAGCCCTAAAGCTATATCATAAGTCTTAGCAAATCTTGAAAACTCAATAAGATTTCTAATATTTAATTCCTTACTCATAGCAAGTTCTAAATAAACTTTTTCATTTTTTCTAGTTTTGAATATTTTTTCTAATTTTTGATAATTTTCTGCTTTTATTAAATCATTTGAAATATTTACAGAAATTCCTGATTTAAATTCTTCACTTAAAGCCTTACTTAATACATAAATATCTAATTCTTTTGATAAATTAAGCTCATTTACAATAGGCATAAAATAAGAAGCATTTTTTAATTCATTTTTATATTTTAATCTCAAATATAATTCTTTATGATATACATTATTATCAGTATCTAAAACTTCTTGGCTAGCAAAACAAAAATCATTATTATTCATAGCGTTATAAATAAATGTTCTAAATTGCTCTTTACCTAAGATAATATTATCAGAATTATTTGATTTGTTTAAAGAATAATTAGTCTTATTTTTAATTAACAATAAGTCTAGTTCAGCAAGAATTTCATTTAGCTTTTTTCCTTCATAAGAACTTAAAGAACTGCTTATTAAAAACTCACTATCATCAAGTCCAAATTCTTTAAATAAATCTTTTATTTTATTTAGATAATTTACGCAGTTTTCTTCAAAACCTAAAGAATTCTCGCCTAAAACAGCGAAATCATTTTCATTAATTGAAAACACACATTCACTATCAAAAACCTTATCATTATCTCTTAAAATATCTGATAATCTTCCTAAAAATTCCATAGATTTATTAAAACCTAAAATCTTTTTTAGATTATAAGTTTCTTTAATACTTAATAAAAAGCAATATCCATTTGAATATTCTTCCCTACTTTTAATTGATTCAAATTTATTTATAAAATATCTTCTATTAAATAGCTTAGTTCTTTCATCTTTATAAAGCAAATCATTGTATTTATCTAGTGTTTCACTCTCTTTATCAAATATATCTTTAACCTTACCTACCATTGAGTTCATTGCCATTACCATTTTTCTAACTTCTTGGGTAAATGGTAGTTTATTTTGTATTATAAACTCGTGTTCAAGTATAGCTTCTGCTTGTTTTCTAACCTTATTTAGTGGTGCTAAAATCGCTTTTAGTGAAAAATAAATTAAAATCATAGAAACTATAAAAATAATCACTAAATTAATAAACAATTCTTTAAGGGTTGTATAAAGTTGCTCGTAAGCAAATGCAGGGCTAATTTGCACATAAATAGTGCCTATTTTATTCCATTGTCTAATCTCAAAACTCTCAACAGGAGTGCTAATATTTACAAGTTTTACAAATAAATCACTAACTCCATAAAATACTTTTTCTTTACTTTTATCATAAACTATCTCATCATTTGCGTCAGTGAATTTAATTTCTTGATAATATCCACTATCAAAAATAGCATTAATCATAAGCTCAACGCTATCTTTATCAACATTATCTAAAGTAGCAATTGATAATCCTAGTGAAGTTGCTGTATGCTTTGCATTTGCACTTAATTGCTCGTTTATAAAATCATTTGTAGTTTGATAGTTTTTAACACCAACAATAGCTATTATAATTAATATAAAAACTATAGCACCTAATAAAATTTGCTTAAATAAAGTCATAAATCACCCTTTTTTAAATTCTCTAAATAACTAGACCAATCTTTTGTATATTTTGAAGATTTTGCCGATAATTTACCGCTTGATGCTTGTTGTGCTAAAAATAAGTCTTTAGCATTAAACGATAACACAGGCTTTAAATCAACTCTTTTATTTGCTCTTTTAATTGAATTTGTATTACTATCTAAAATAAAAGGAATATCGTTAGGTTTTTCATAATATGCTAAAACCATATGAGAAATCCATTTGCCATTTAAATTAGCATATACGTATGTAAAAAATAATTTTTCTTCACTAACTCCTAAATCAAGTAAAGTAAGATATTTTGCGATTACGAAATCTTCGCAATCTCCAAAACCCTTTCCAAGCGATTCAAATCTATTAGCCCAATAATCAGTCTTACCCCAAGTTATCATATCATCTTGCCATTTTATAATACTTGGGTCATTAAAAAATTCATTAACTTTTACTAATTTATTTGCATCATTTGTATTTTGTATATCTTGCATTAGCTTATCTAGTTTTTCAAGTCTTTTAACACTAACTTGTCCGTAAGTCTTCTCCATTCTAACATAAGTTTGTGGTTTAATGAACGAAGAACTAGATAAACTAATACCGATAAAAAGAGTGAATAAAATCACTCTTTTAAAAATTCTACTATACATCAATTACTTAATATCAGAGATTGAGCAAGCTTTATTAATGTATTGTTTTGCATAACCATTAACAAAACCTTCAGAAATTACACCCATATTATCAAGCATTTTGTATTGGGTTAATAAAATATTGCTCTTTGTATTAATTAATTCTTTAGCAGCTGAAAAATATTCGCTTTGAGCATCTAATACATTGATTAAATCTCTTTTACCAATTTTAAATTCATCTTCATAAGTTAAAAGTGTAGATTTAGCGTATTCAACATAATCATTTAAATAATTTAATTTATCATTACTAATTTTATATGAATTAAATGCGTATGAATTGCTTTCTTCTAATTCTCTTAAAGTAGCATTATAATCCATTTGACTTGCTAATGCCCCTATTTTACTTTTTTCAACATTTAGCTTATCTTGACCTTTATTAAATAGGTTGTATGAAAATCTTAAATAAGCACCTGCTGAAGTATCTTTAGTATCTGCTTGTAAATCTCTAAAGATTTTATCTTTTGCATAGTTTGCACTTAATTCTAAGTCTAATTTAGGTAAATAATTTCCTTTTTTAACCTTTGTTTCATATTCAAGCACATTGATATTTTCAGCTTGAATTCTCACACTTGGATTACATTTTTTACTAATTTCATTTAAGCCTTCAACTGAACTAGGAATTGCATAAGTAAATTCTGGCATTACAAGAGAATTAATATCTACATTTTTACCAAATAATCTTGTAAATCTTGATTCAGCATCTTTAAAATCGTTTTCTGCTGATAATAAGTTATTTTTAGCAAGTGCTAAACGGCTTCCTGCTTGTCTTTCTTCACTAGCTCTTGCAAAACCTGAACTTGTTCTATCTTTGATTAGAGCATAAATATCTTCGTGAGCTTTTACATTTTTTTGTGCTATTTCAAGTAATAGTTTAGTTTTTATCATATCTAAATATGCTTTAGTGCTATCATATACGATTTCATTTGAATTTTGAATTACTTTATAAGCTGTAGAATTTGTAATGTGGCTTTGTTGAGCCTTGCCATTCATATCTTTTCCACCATTAAATAAGTTTTCTGTTAAAACTATTGAAGCATCGTGAGTTGTGCCTGTTCCTTTTTGTTCAGGTTGTACATTAACTTTTTTCTTTTTATTAACATATCCACCATTTGCATATACATTTAACATTGGATAATATTCAGCACTTGCTATATCTAAGTCTTTTAAAGATTTTAAATATTCTTGTTTATAAGTATTTACACTTGGGTTTGTATCAAGAACACTAGCAATCATTTTATTTAAAGTAATTGAATTAGCGTCTTCAACATTGTTAAATGCAGGAATATTTAAACCATTATCATTTTTTTCATCTAAACTATCTAACATACTTGAAACAGATGAATTATTATCTACAACAGCTGGTTCGCTAGTTAATTCGTCATTGTTTAAATTAGTATCTACTTCACTATCAACCTTAGAAAATTTAGGTTCATTTGGTTTTCTAGTCGTAAAATAAGCGTCTTTATAGATAGAATTTGAGCGAAGATAGTTTCTAATCTCTGTTACTTTTGATTTAGACATATCAGCAGTTTCAACAACTACGGTGTGATATGTGCTATTGTTTACACTTTGTGGGTCACTAGCTCTTGCTTTTACCACCAATTCATTAGCGTATTTGCTACTATTAACAACTTTTTCAATATTTGATTTTATTTTGTTTAATGTAGCATAATCGTCTTTTTTAAAGCTGGCTATGAATATATTATATTCAGCTGCGTGCAAGCAACTAGCCGCAATAATAGATGTGATTAATGTTTTTTTCATCATTGTTCCTTAAGTTTAAAAATAAATTAAAGGTATTACTTTAATTAATTAAACTTAATATTTCCATAGATTTTTTACTTTTTTTTATAAAAAATTTTAATCTTATATAATTTTTAAGTAATTATTAAAAAATTATTTTATTTTTATAAAATTTAAAAATATTATTAATGATAAAACATCAGCACTTCCACCAAAACTAATGTTTTTACTTGAGTATAAATTATTTAATTTATTAATAATTTTTATTATTTTACTATCATCATATTTACTAAGTTTTAAGCAAGTATTTTTTACTTGTAAATAATTATCATAATTATAATTTAATCTTTTTATTAAACTCGTATCATCTATTAAATATACGATATAAAATAAAGTCTTTAACAAACTTATATCATTTTTAATCTCAAAAGCTTGATAGAATTTAAAAGCCTTAAAAGTATTTAAAAATCCTTTCTCAACCTCATCTCTTATCCCCTTAATCCCAAATCTTTGAAAGCAAATCCCACCGATTGAATTAAGGTTATTATTTAATTCATTTTGACATAGATTTACACATAAATCTTTTGTAATTTTTGAGATATTTTCAAGCGATAATTCATCTTCACTTTTGCTACAAGCAAAAATCATAATCGCAAACAAAAATAAAGCACCTTTATGAGTATTTATATTATTTGTGGCGTTAAACATAGATTTTTCTGCTATTTGACCTATTTTTTTAAGCCTAATAAAATCATTTCTTTTTGATAATTTTGCTAAAGTATAAAAGCTATCAAAATATTCTCTTAATTCACTTACGCTATCTAAAAAGGTATAAAAGTTCATATCATTATGAGAATTTGAACTAAATCTATCAACCAAGCCGATTTTAGGAGATAAGCTAACTTCATACAATAATGCCTTTAAAGCAGCTTTGCTAAAATTATTTTTAATACTTTTATTTATGCAAATATGCACATAAAAATCATCAAATAATTCATCAATTTTTTTATATATGCTAGATTTTGTATGAGTGTTATTTCTTTGACAAACTATGGCTAATTCATCACATAAAAAGCACTTCCTACCTGCATTTCTTAACTTAATTGTCTCGTTATTAAAATACACATCAAAATCAAATAATCTTGAAAAATTATATTTATTTTCTAAAGATATAGTGAGTTTTTTTATATTTAAAGCTTCATCATCAATCGCAAATAAGCAAAATAATTCATCTAAATTAACACTATAATTTATGATATTTCCTAAACTAAGCGCTTCGTTAATTCCGAATAAAAACAACTCTTTAACTTCACTAATATTAGCTATTTTATACATATAAGGAAGATTTAGACTAAAGCAAATTACAGGGGTTTTATAAATATTTTCGTATTCAAGTCTTGCATTAAATCTCTTTTCTTTTTGTTCTAAAACTAGCTGAAGCAAATCTTTTTGCATAATTTCAAATTCCTTAAATGATTTTAATATAATGTATCTAAAAAACTATTAGGAATTTTAAATGAGATTATTTACAAAAATTACTTTAACATTTTTTTTAATTTCTTTTATAGTTTTAAGCATTACTTCTGTTTTTATTTTTATACAAAGCAAAAAATTAATTGAAAACGAAATTACTCATAAAATAGAAGCAATATCAAAAACTCTAGCAAAAAATATTAATATAAATAATCCTAATTTAAATGAAGATATAAACACATTAAGTAAAGAATTAAATCTTGATTTCATAGTAATAATAGATAAAAATCAAAAGCGACTAACCCACCCTAATAAAGATTTAATAGGCACTTTAGTAGAAGGCGGGGACGCTAAGCAAGTCTTAAACGGACAAGGACATTATATCTCAATAGCAAAAGGTTCTTTAAAACGCTCAATTAGAAGCTTTAGCCCAATTTATAAAGATAATCAAATTATAGGTGCTGTAATAGTTGGAGTATTCGTAGATTATCTAAATCAAATAATTTTAGAAGAAAATAAATATAATTTTATTTTGATAATTATTTTTATAATAATCATTTTAATACTAGCAAAAATACTAAATAAAAATATAAAAAACATATTATTAGGTTATGAACCAAAACAAATAGCTAATTTAGTTGCAAGACAAAACGCTATCTTGCAATCCTTAAATGATGGGATAATTGCAGTAGATGATAAAAACACCATTACTTTAATAAATGATAAAGCTAAAGATATTTTTAAACTAGCCTTAGTAGATAATGATTTAATAGGAAAAAATGCCAATATTATCCCACATTCAAATATGCAAAAAGTATTAAATACAAAAATAGCTGAATTAAATCAAGAGCAAATATTAAACGAAATCACAATTTTAACAAATAGAATTCCATACTTTATAGATAATAATATAGCAGGAGTTGTAGCGTCTTTTAAAGATATAAAAGAAGTTAAAAAATTAGCAAATGAGCTAATAGATGTCAAAAAATACGCCGAAGCCCTAAGAGCAAATCATCACGAATTCTCAAACAAACTTCACATAATAAATGCCTTATTAGAAAATAATAATATAAATGAAGCAAAAAATTATTGTGATGAATTGATTTTAAAAAATAAAGAGAATTTAAATAAATTATTATGCAATATCAATGATAAAGTAATCCTAGCTTTTTGCGAAAGCAAATTCGCCTTTGCAAAAGAATTGAAAATCAATATAAATCTTAATAAAAAATCATTTTTAGATAATTTAAATGATAGTAATTTACAAAATGATATTATTAGCATTCTTTCAAATTTAATAAATAATTCAATAGACGCATTAAGCAATACAGAAAATAAAAATATAGAAATATTTATAAAAAATAATAAAAACTACCTAAAAATTCAATGCAAAGACAATGGCTGCGGCATTCAAAATAAAGAAAACTTATTTACTAAAGGCTATTCTACTAAGGGTGAATTTAGAGGATATGGACTTTATTTATGTGCTAAAATTGTTGCTAATTATGATGGAACAATAAGTGTTAGTAAATTAAAAAATGGAAGCTCTTTTAGTGTAATTTTAAGGATTAATAATGATTAAGACAATAATAGTTGAAGATGATTTGATGGTGCAAGATATTAATAAAAACATTCTTTTATCAGTAAGTGAGTTTAAATTACTAGCTTGTTTTACTAAAGTAGATGATGCTATAAATTATTTGCTAAGTAATGAAATAGATTTAATATTGCTTGATTTAACCTTGCCAAATACTGATGGAATTGAGCTTATTAGAAGAATTAAAAGTGAGTTTAGTAAGATTGATATTATTGTAATTTCTGCTAGAAATGATAGCTTAAGCTTACAAAAAAGCTTAAATCTAGGAGTAATTGATTATATTCTAAAACCATTTAAACAAAATAGGCTTGAAAGCTCGCTAAATCAATATAAGTTAAGAAGAAATCTACTAAATAGCAAAATCAATCAAGAAAATATTGATAAAGCTCTTTATAAACAAATTGATGAATTACCAAAAGGAATTGATAAAAATTCTTTAGCTCTTATAAAAGATAAAATAAAAGAATTTAATACTTGGTTTAATGTCAATGAATTAGAAAAACTAACAAATATTTCTAAAATATCTCTTAGAAAATATCTAACTTATTTAGAACAAATTAATTACATTACTTCAAAACTAGAATATAAAGCCAAAGGAAGACCACAAATATATTATAAATTAAACTAATTTACTTATTTTAATTATTTAAAAGCTTTTTTAAATTACTTAAATTTACAAAATCTTAATTCTTCTTAAAATGAAAACTCAAATTATTTTTAAAGGAGTTTTTATGAAAGAAAGACAAATAGGTGGTGTAAATTTATACGCATTTTGTGTATTTGCACTTATTGTATTTTTCACTTGCTATTTTGGAAAACTTCCTAAAGATATGGTAGGCGGACTTGCTATTACTATGATTTTAGGAATACTGCTTGGCGAAATTGGTATGAAAGTGCCTATTTTAAAAAATATTGGCGGACCAGCTATATTAAGCATTTTTGTTCCATCTTGTATGGTTTATTATGGTTTATTAAATCAAAACTCAATAGATGCTATAACATTTTTCATTAAGCAATCTAATTTCTTATACCTTTATATAAGCGTTTTAGTAGTTGGAAGTATATTAAGTATGAAACGAGCAATTTTAATTGCAGGGTTTTTAAAAATGTTTATACCTTTATTTATAGGAACTTTTTTAGCTATTATAGTAGCATATTTAATAGGTTCAATTACTAGTATAGGCGGAACTCACGCTGTATTTTATATAGCAATTCCTATCTTAAGTGGCGGAGTTGGAGAGGGAATTATCCCACTAAGTGTTGCTTATTCAGAAATTTTAGGAAATGCCAATTCATCAAATATAATAGCACTTCTAGCACCTGCTGCAATGCTTGGAAACTTATTTGCAATTGCTTATGCAGGATATTTAAAAAATCTAGCTCTAAAAAAGCCACATTTAAGTGGAAACGGGCTTTTAGTAAAAACTAAAGAAGAAAATATCAATTCTTTAAATAACGATACCTTGCCTTTTGATATTAAATTAATGGGTGCTGGTTTGCTCGTTGCGGTATGCTATTTTTTAATAGGAAAATTATTAAATATGATAATTTCAATTCCTGCTCCAATTATTATGATTATTATGGCTGCTATTACAAAAGTTTTAAACATAATGCCAAAAAGCCTAGAATACGGAGCTAATTTCATATATCAATTTGTAAGCAAAAACCTAACTTGGGCTCTTTTAGTAGGTGTTGGAGTTATTTGGACACCTTGGAAAGATGTAATTGCTGCAATTAATATTGCTTTTATAATAATTTGCTTTAGCGTAGTTACTACTATGGCACTTACTGGGTATTTTTGTGCAAAGTTTTTAAATATGTTTGAGATTGAATGCTCTTGCGTTATGGTTTGTCATTCAGGACTTGGTGGCACAGGAGATGTTGCAATTCTAGGCTCTTGTAATAGAATGGAGCTTATGCCATTTGCACAGATTTCAACTAGAATTGGTGGGGCTTGCACGGTTATAGCTGCTACATTTTTATTTGCACAATTTGGAGTTTAAGATGATTAGCGTTGGAACTATTGAATCAAATGATTGTTTAATTAATATTCAAAAACATAAGGAATTTCAAATCGTATTTATAAATGAAGAAGAAAATCCTTATGCAAAACATATTAAGAACTTAATTCAAAATTATTGTAAAGAACACAAAAATACAAATGTTTTAATAGAGATAAATGATAAAGGTTCTTTAGATTTTTGTATCTTAGCAAGGCTAAAAACAGCATTAGAAAGGTTAGAAAAATGAGAAGAACATTGCTATTTATACCAGGAAATAATGCAGGAAATATTCAAAACGCAGGATTATTTGGAGCTGATGCTATTATATTTGACTTAGAAGATGCAGTAAGTCCTATGCAAAAAGATAGTGCCTTAAATCTAGTTTGCAATGCCTTAACTATGCTAAATTATGAATGTGAAAAAATAGTTAGGATTAATTTAGAGTATGCAAAAAACGATATTTTAGCACTATCAAAAACTAAAATTAATAGCATATTAATCCCAAAAGCTGAAAATATAGAAGAGATTAAAGAACTTATCAAATACACTAAGAATTTAAATCCAAAAATTGAAATTTTACTTTTAATAGAAACTCCACTTGGCTTATTGAATGCTAAAGAATTAGCATTTTTAAATGGCGTTAGTGCTATTTGCTTTGGTGCAGAAGATTATACGAGCGAAATTGGTGCAAGAAGAAGTGAGAGTGGAGTTGAGATTGATTTTGCTAGAAATTATTTATTAAATGTATGTAAGGCTGCAAAAATAGATGCAATAGATACTCCATATACAAATATAAATGATGAAAATGGATTAATAGCCGATACAACTTATATTAAAAATCTAGGATTTGATGGCAAATTAGTAATTAGCCCAAGGCATATTGATATTATTCATAATTGCTTTAAACCTAGCGAAAAAGAAATAATCTGGGCTAATCAAGTCCTAAACGCTATAAAAGAAGCCGAACTTAAAAAAAGTGGAGTAATTTCACTAAATGGCAAAATGATTGATGCGCCTATTGTTAGTCGTGCTAAAAAGATTTTAAAGGAAATTCTATGAATATTGATTATATTAAAGATTATGGAGAAGTAATTGCTTTTAACGGAGCATTTAGCTTAAAACCTAAAGAAAAAGCATTTAAAAAACATATAAAATTATCAAACCCAACTGATAATAAAGTCTATACAAATGTAAAAGAATTAATCAAAAAAACAGGCTTAAAAAGTGGAGATACAATATCATTTCATCATCATCTAAGAAATGGAGATAAAGTAGTAGGAATTATCTTACAAGCTTGTGAAGAGCTAGGCATAAATGATTTAAAACTAGCAATTAGTGCAATTTTCCCAGCTCATGATTTTTTAGTAGAATATGCAAAAAAAGGAATAATAACTCAAATAGATACAAACTATTGCACAGGAAAAGTCGCAAATGCTATTTCTCGTGGAGAATTTAAAAAAGTAGCTATTTTTAGAACCCACGGCGGTCGTGCTAGAGCAATTTATGCTGGGGATTTAGAAATTGATGTAGCATTTATTGCAGCAAGTGCAACTGATAACACAGGGAATATAAACGGCACTATGGGCAAAAATGCCTTTGGCTCAATCGGTTATGCTATGCCTGATGCAGACTTTGCTAAAGTTAGCGTTGCAGTAAGTGATACTATATATCCTTATCCATTAAGCAATCCTAGTATTACTCAAGATAAGATTGATTATGTTTTAATGGTTGATGAGATAGGTGATCCAAATGGTATTAAATCAGGCACAACTGATATTACAAAAGACCCAATTCAGCTAAAAATTGCTAAAACAACGGCTAATTTAATAGATGAAAGTGGGCTTTTAAAAGATGGTTTTTCATTTCAAACAGGAGCTGGTGGGATAAGCCTTGCAAGTGCTCATTATGTAAAAGAAATTATGAAAGAAAAAAATATCAAAGGCTCATTTATTATGGGCGGAATAACTGCATATTTAGTTAGTTTATATAATGAAGGGTATTTTAATAATATTTTTGATGTTCAAGGTTTTGATTTAGAAGCTTTAAAATCATTGCAAACTAATCCTAATCATTACGAAGTTAGCTCAAGTTTGTATGCAAACATTCACACAAGCTCTCCTATAGTAAATAGACTTGATTGCGTTGTTTTAGGAGCAACTGAAGTTGATACTAATTTTAATACCAATGTAATGACTAGTTCAAATGGATATATTATGGGCGGAAGTGGTGGGCATAGCGACGCTGCTGCAGGAGCAAAACTAGCAATAATTACTACTAATTTAATTAGGACTAGAAAAGCTATCGTTAAAGAAAAAATAAACTCAATTACAACTCCAGGCGAAAGCATTAATGCACTTGTTTGTGAATACGGAATTGCACTAAATGATAAAACTTTGGCAAAAACCTTAAAAAACTCAAGGCTAAAAATACTTGATATAAAAGACTTAGCTAGTATTGCAAATAATATTTGTGGAGTTTGTGAATATGAAAAATCAAATAAAAGAATAGTAGCCGTCGTTGAATATCGCGATGGCAGTGTAATTGATGTAATAAGACAAGTCTAAAACAATTAAAGAATTTGAAAATTAATTTTCAAATTCTTTTTAATTAAAACTCTTGCCAATTATCAAGACCTAATTTTTTCATTCTTACAACTCCCCAAAAAGCTAAAATACAAGACAATAAAGTCCAAGCAGCAGGAGCAAATAAGCTAAATTTTGCTAAATATGTAATAATTGCCGGAGTAAATCCTGCAAAAAATATTGCAACTAAATTATAAGAAATACTCAAACCACTACTTCTTACATGAGCAGGAAATAATAAACTCATAATAGCAGGTGCTAATCCAACAAAAAAGCTAATTAATAAACATAAAATTATATGAATAGCAAATAATAAAAAAGCATTACTACTACCTAATAAAACATATAAAGCCAAAAATGGAATAAAAGATAAAAGCCCAATAGAAATCATAAGAGATTTTATAAGACCAATTTTATGTGCTATAAACACTGCAAAAAAACACCCTAATGTCAAAAATATATTTCCTAAAAAACTAGCCGTATAGCCTAATTGCATATCATAGCCTAAGAATTTATGATAAAAAGTAGGCATAAAAATAATTAAACTATAAACTCCAGCAGTCCATAATGTGCTAAAGAGCATACCTGTAAAAATTCTACCTTTATAATCTTTTAATAAATCTTTTAAAGGTGCTTTGTTTTTGTTCTCTTTTTGTTGCTCAATAAAAACTGCACTTTCATTAGATTTATTACGAATATATACACCAACAGGAATAATCAAAAGCCCGAAAGCAAAAGCATATTTCCAAGCACCATCATAAATATCTTGAGTAGTAAATATAGTAGTAATAATAACTCCAGCTAATGCAGATAATATATTAGCAATTCCAATGGTTGATTGCAAAAATGAAGCATATAATAATCTTTGCTTTTTATCAGCATTTTCTAATAAATAACTAGTTGCTCCACCGATTTCTCCACCTGCACTAAATCCTTGAAATAATCTTGCTACTAAAAGCATAATAGGAGCTAAATATCCTATATCTTGAAATTTTGGAGTTAATACTATAATAATTATTCCTATAGCCATTGTTGAAATAGTTAGCAATAAAGACTTTTTCCTACCATATTTATCACCTATATAACCACATAATATAGCACCAATAGGTCTTGCTATAAAACCAACCCCAAATAATAAAAAAGTATTAATCATATTAGTAATTGGGTCTGCTTCTTTTGGAAAAAAATTAGCACTAATATATACTGCAAAAAATGCGAATAAAGAAAAATCATACCATTCTAAAGCATTACCCATAGAAGCTGCTATAACGGTTCTTGTTCTATTTTTCATAACCACTCCTTAATATGTTATTTAAAATAATTTGAGTGCCAATAGCTGCATCTTCAAATGAGCTTTCTTCATCAGGATGATGAGATAAACCATTTTTGCTAGGTATAAAAATCATACCCATAGAAGCTATCTTAGCTATAAAAGCACTATCATGCCCTGCCCCACTTGGCATAATAATATTACTTACTTGTAGCTCATCTGCTGTTTGTTTTAAATTCTTAATAATTAAATCATCAGCAGGAGTAGCATTAGAATCTGATACTAATTTATAATTAGCGTCTAAATCTTTTAACTTTTCTTCAATCTCTTTAATAAAATTTATTCTTATTAAATCATCTTCACTTCTTAAATCTATACTTATTTTTACACTATTAGAAATAACATTAGCAGCATTAGGCATTACACTACACGCCCCAACGGTTGCTACCGTATAAGCTTGTTTAGAATACTCAATAGCTTTATCATTTAACCATACAATAAATTTTGAAGAATTTAATAAAGCATCTTTTCTTAAATGCATAGCTGTTGTTCCTGCGTGATTGCTTAAACCTTTAAATTCCACATTAAATCTTGAAATACCTACAATTTTATTTACAATACCAATCTTAGTATTTAAACTCTCTAACATATTTCCTTGTTCAATATGCAATTCATAACTTTCAATAAGCTTACCTATTCCTAATTCGTTAAAAGTTCTAAATGATTTATTACCACCTGATTTGATTATCATATCTGATAATTTAGTATCATTAACCTTAATATCAAGTTGTTCTTTACTCAAATTACCAGACATTCCCCTAGAACCTACGCAAGATAAACCAAAATAATTAGGCTCTTCTCCTAAATAATCACAAAAAATTAAAGTTTTATCTAATTGTATATCTTTTAAAGCTGTAGCAATTACCATAGCAGATACAACACCTAAAACTCCATCAAATCTACCACCACTAGCAACGGTATCGCTATGAGAACCTATTATAATACATTCATTACTTTTGCCCTTTTTAATAGCTAACATATTGGCAAAATCATCATATATAACATTAAGTCCTAAATTTAAAAAATGATTTTTAATATATTTTCTACCTTCTTCATAAGTATTAGTAAATACCAATCTAGTAAAAGGACGATTTGTTTCTGTAATTTTTGCTAAATTATTTATATGAAATTTAATATCATCTGCAAGTATTTTCATATCAATTCTCGTTAGGATTTATAAATTTTGCATTAAATTTATATACATTTTTACCATCAAATACTTTATTACCCCTAACATAGTGTTCATTTATTTTATAAAGCATTTCATAGCCTTCATACAAACTATAATCAAGATTACTAAAACCATCTTTTGCATAATACTTATAAGTATCTTCGCTTAAAATAACAAAATCAGCATCATTTCCAGCTTTTAATTCTCCTTTATTTGGCAATTTAAACAATTTCGCTGGATTAGTTGATAGTAATTTAGAAGCTAAACTTAAATCTACATTTCTTTTTTTACATTCACTTAAAAATAAAGGTAATAACACTTCAAGACCGGCAGCTCCACTAGAATTTAAAAATATATTCTCATTACTTTTTCTATCTTTACTCCATCTTACATGGTCTGTTGAAACCACATCAACTAAGCCATTTTTTAAACATTCCCATATAGCTTCTTTGTTGGCTAAATCTCTTATTGGTGGGTTGATTTTAGCAATACCATTTAATCTTCTAACCTCATCTTCTTCAGAGCAAATTAAATAATGCAAACAGCATTCAACACTAGCTTTGTAGCCATCTTTTTTATAATTATTAGCAATTTCTAAAGCTCTTTTATTAGAAGCATGAACAACATGAGCTTTCGCTCTTGCACTAGCTCCTAATTCATATATAGTATTTACAGCTATATTTTCAACCCACTCAGGGCGAGATAAATTATGTGCTTTATAGTCTGTTCTTTCTTGTTTTATTTTTTCAGTTAGATAAATAACACTTTCATGGTCTTCATTATGCACTCCTACCATTACATCATATTTTGCACATTCAAGCATAACTTCATACATTAAATATGGTGGTATTCTAGGAAATCTAACAGGGTCTGTTCCGAATAAAGATAATTTAAAGCCACAAGCACCTAATTTTATTAATTCTTCAATATTTTTTATACCATCTTCTGGATTTATGGTCGCATAAAGAGCAAAATCAACATAAGAATTTTCTAAGCCATCTTTTAATTTTTTATTAAAATTATTTGCGTTTGATATAAGTAATCCTGCATCATAAGGCATTTCTACCATTACACTAACACCACCTGCACTTGCTTGTTTGCTTGCTAGTTCAAAATCTTCATTATTTGCTTGAGAACGAGAATGCACTTGAGAATCAATAGCCGATGGAAAAATAATCTTATCTCTTAAATCAATTGCGTCTTCACTAAAACCATAAATATTTGCTAATTCTTTTATGCTCTTTTGATAATCTTTTTCTAAAAATAATTCTACTCTACTAAAGAGCTCTTCTTTAACAACTAAAACACCAATACCTATAGTATCTTTTAATACTAATTTAGAAACATAAGTTTTCATTTTACTCCTTTATTAACTTATGTTTTTAGGATACTAGATATATTGATAAAAAGATAGAAAAAAAGAAAAATATTAAAGCTTGTATTACTTTTAGTAACACAAGCTTAAAGAATTTGAAAATTAATTTTCAAATTCTTTCAATGATTAATTACTGCATTCGTCTAATAAATAAGCAATATGTTGCCAAGACATATTAGTAGCATCGCTAAGTCCTACTTCGCAAGTGCTAGATGAACTAAAGCCTCTTTTAACATTAGTGCTTGAATAAAATTTCTTAAAATTATTTGTAGCACTTATATTTAGCTTAGGAGTTAAAAAGCCTTTATATCCAGCAAATCCACAGCAATATGTATCATTATCAATTACTATTTCATCAGCACATAATTTAGCTAAACTCATTATGCTATCTTCTATATGCATTTTTCTAGCAGCACACATAATATATAAGCCTATTGGCTCATTTACTTTTGTAATTTTTAATCTTGGAGCAATTACTTTGTATAAATATTCACTCAAATCATAAACTTTACCTTTATGATTTTTAACTACCTTAGCCGAACAGGCAGAATGATCAATCACAACGCTGCAATTTTGATTAGATAAATACTCATTTAATTTTGCTTCATTAGCAATTTGAATATTTTCATAATTCTCATAAGCTTTTCCGCAGCATAAATCATTTGGAGCGTAGATTATTCCAATTCCTGCCTTTTTACATAGACTTTCAAATACTTCTTGAATGCTTCTTTTATCACTCATTTTTGCATTAGGCTTAAATGCTTTATTTAAACAACTTGTAAAATATATAACATTTTCTTCTTGAGTATTTGTTGAATACTTATAATCATTTGCTCTAGGCAAGTAATTTCTACTTTGTGGTAAATTAAATGTAGCTAGTAAATTATTTAATTTGTAATTATCAAATTTATTAGCAATTTTTAAAGAAGTTTTTGCTAGAGCTAAAGTAGTTTCGTGGTGATTATAAGCAAAATTACCAATAATTCTTGAAATAGTTCCTTGATTTGCTTTTCTATATTTTAAGCTAAAATCAGCAAAATTAATACCTAAAGGACATACCATAGAACAAACCCCACAAGCAGCACAGGTAGTATCTACATAAAAATTATAAAGCTTTTTCATATCTTTTAATTTTTTCTTGCTATCTTCGTCGTTTAATTCTTCTAAACTCTTCATCTCTTTAAGCACTGCAATTCTTTGTCTAGGGCTTAGGCTGATTTCATTTGATGGACAAAATCTCTCGCAAAATCCACATTCCATACATAAATTTAAAGCTTCATCAACAGGGCTTTGGTTTTTGATATTTTTCTTATAAATATCTTTATCTTTTGTAATAATTACATCAGGATTAAATATATTATCTTTATCAAGAATATCTTTTATCTTGCAGTTTATAGCATAAGCTTTTTTACCCCACTCAATCTCAACAAAAGGTGCAACCATTCTTCCTGTGCCATGCTCTGCTTTAATACTTCCACCAAAACTAGCTACTACACTTGACATTTTTTCTACTAATTTTGCAAAATTTTCAAATTCGGTTTTATCATTTAAATTAGGAGTAATGATAAAGTGAATATTTCCAGCTAATGCGTGACCAAAAATAATACCTTCAAAATTAAATTCTTTAAATAAATCTTGAATAGCACTAATACCATTTGCTAAATCTTTTATCTCAAAACACACATCTTCAGTAATAACAGTAGCTCCAACAGGTCTTTTACTAGCTGCTATTGGTAAAAGCGCTTTTCTAATCTTCCACCATAAATCATATTCGCTTTTTTCTTTAGAATAATATGATTTAAAAGTTTTACTTGAAAGCTCTTTAATTTTAACTATATTTGCATTTAAAACTTCTTCATTATCGCTTTCAGTTTGAATTAATACACAGGTATTATTGTCTTTTATATCACTTAATAAATCTTTTAATTCATCATAACTACTAGCAGCTTTTAAACTAGCATAATCCATAATTTCAGCTGAATTTATAAAATCATATTTTGCAAATTCACTAATAGTATTTGCAGCGTCGCTAATATCATTAAAAAATAATAAAGCACAGGCTTTATAAGGTAAATCATCAATAGTTTTAAGTCTTGCTTCACTAACAAAACCTAAAGTCCCTTCGCTACCTACAAATAAATGAGCTAAAATATCTATTTCATCATCATAATCAATGAAAGAATTTATAGCATAGCCTGTTGTGTTTTTGATTTTAAATTTGCGTTTAATTAATTCATATAATTCGCTATCATTTTTAATCTCTTCTTTAATAGCTCTAATTTCATTAATTAAATTAGCGTGAGTTCTTTTAAATTCTTCCACATTTGCTTTATCTTTAGTATCTAGGATAGTTCCATCATTTAATATCACTCTAATACTATTTAAAGTTTTATAAGAATTATCCTTAGTTCCACAACACATACCACTTGAGTTATTAGCAACAATACCACCAATTAAAGCTGAATTAATCGTAGCAGGGTCTGGGCCAATTTTTTTACTTAATTTAGCTAATGATAAATTAGCATTAATTCCAACAACACCACAACCTAAACTAATCTCGCTAGCATCATCATTTATAGCGATTTTTTTGAATGCAAACTTAATTACTACTAAAACACTATCCGTTGAGCTTTGACCGCTTAAGCTAGTTCCTGCTGCTCTAAAGTTTAATGGAGTTTTATATTTATTTGCTAGTCTAATTATTTCTTGTATTTCGCTCTCATTTCTTGCTATTACTACTATCTTAGGGACATATTTATAACAAGACGCATCAATTCCATAAGCAAAACATCTAAGATAGTCATTAAATATCCTATCTTTAAACATATTCTTAGCTTCATTATAAAATAATTCATAATTATTCATATTATTTCTCCTTTTTTCTTCGTTAATCAAATTAATGTTATTTTACATAAATTATTTGGAATTTAAAAAAGAATTTAAAAAAAGATTTTTAATTAAAGGATTAATATGCTTACAAGTTTTATTATCTTAGCCATTGTTTTATCAATTCTAATTGGCTATAAAACTCGTTTAAATATAGGATTTTTTGCAATTATATTTGCCTATATTATTGGTGCGTTTTTTATGGATTTAAAGCCTAAAGAAATTATTTCTTATTGGCCTGTTTCTATATTTTTTGTTATTTTTGCGGTTTCGTTATTTTATAATTTCGCAAGTGTTAATGGGACATTAGAAAAACTAGCTGCATTTTTGATTAAAAAATTTGAAAATTATCCGTATTTTTTACCTTATGCTATATTTTTAGTATCGGCTTTAATTGCTGCAATGGGTGCTGGATTTTATAGTGTTTTAGCCTTTATGGCTCCAATTACTTTTTTACTCTGTGAAAAAACAGGTCTTGATAGAGTTGGTGGAGCTATGGCTATTAATTATGGTGCTTTAGGCGGGGCAAATTTCCCAACTTCTCAAAGTGGAATAATATTTCGCTCTCTTATGGAAAAATCAAGTATAAATCCTGATATTGCATTTTCTAATGCTTTTGTGATATTTTTATTTACTTTTATTTTGCCTATTTTTGTAATCAGTCTTTTTGTATTTAAAGCAAAAAAATCTAATATAAAAATAGAATTATTAAGCGAAAAAATTACTTTTAATGATAAACAAAAAACCACACTAATTTTAATGGCGCTTATGATGGTTTTTGTATTAGCTTTTCCTTTATTACACATTGCATTTCCTAATGAAAAAACTATAACTTTTATAAATTCTAAAATAGATATAGGATTAATAGCTATTGTTTTTGTAGCTATATCATTGCTTTTAAAATTAGGAGATGAAAAGCAAGTTATAGCACTTATTCCTTGGGGGACTTTGATTATGATTTGCGGAGTTGGGATACTTGTTAGCATTGCTACTAAAGCAGGTGTGATTAATCAATTATCAGGCTTTGTAGAAAGCAATGTGCCAAAAATAATTGTCCCTATTATGATGATGATAATTGCAGCTATTATGTCGCTATTTTCTAGTACTTTAGGAGTGGTTACTCCTGCACTTTTCCCACTTGTGCCTACATTAAGCAATGCAAGTGGGTTTAGTGAAGTTGTGTTATTTACTTGCATAGTAATTGGAGCACAAGCTAGTGCTATTTCTCCATTTAGCTCTGGAGGTTCATTGGTTTTAGGAGCGATTGCAAACGAGCATAAGGATAGTTTATTTAAAGGCTTGATTGTAAGAGCAATTCCTATAGGTTTTATAGCAGCATTAATTGCTGGAATTATTGTTATGAATATTTTTTAAGGAAGAATTATGTATATAGATACTCACGCTCACATTTTTAGAGCAAATATAAGTTCGGCTAATGTAGTTAGATATGTGCCAAATTATGATGCAAGTTGCGAACAATATTTGGCTAATTTAAAGGAATTTAATTTTTCTTATGGAGTTTTAGTTCAGCCTAGCTTTTTAGGTTTTGATAATTCATATTTATTACAGGCTTTAAAAGAGCATTCTAATTTAAGGGGAATTGTGGTAATTGACCCTAATAATATTAGTGATTTAAAAGAAAAAAATGTCTGTGGATTAAGGCTTAATCTAATAGGAAAAGATAAGCCTAATTTTGATGATTATAAAGAAGCTTTAGAGTATATTAAAGAATTTAATCTTCACATAGAATTACATAAAGAATTAGATAAATTATTATTTATCATTGATGATTTAGCCAAATATAATGTAAAAATTATGATTGATCATCTTGCAAGACCTAATAAAGATACTTTTAAATTATTAGATGAGTTTAATAATTATAAAAATTTAGATATTAATTTTAAAGTAAGTGGTTTTTATAGATTAGATGAAGATTTAGCGTTTAGTAAAGATGTATTTGATAAATTAAGCGATATTTTTGATATAAAACGCTTTGTTTATGGAAGTGATTGGCCGCATACAAATTACGAAAGCAAAATAAATTATCAAAAAGCTTTAGATGATTTTTTAAAAGTTACTAATGATAAAGCTAAAATTATATTACAAGATAATGCTAAAGAGCTTTTCTTTATATAAATATTTTTAATTCTTATTTAATTTAGTTAAATAAGAATTATTTTAAACTTAATATGAAAAGTCTAATCTAAATGATAAACTTCTTTCATATTAAGCCATTTTTGACCTGCATAGCCAAGTGATATTTGGCAAGGGTCTGTGCAAGCCCACCACTTACGAGTATTCTCATCGGCTGCCATTTTTGCCATATCAGCTTCGTAATCACTCCCTACATACTCAAAATAAGCGAATAGATATTCGCCAAAATTATAAATTGAATAATTACGAATATTGCAAGCCTTTATCATCTCATTTACACCTTCCATAGGATTTGCGTGAAGTCTTTCGTATTCAGCTAATTTTTCCGGAATAACTTTTATAATTTGCCCAAATCTTTGCATTTTAAATCTCCTTTATTTTATAAATTTCTTTTGCGTTTAAATAAAAAATCTTTTCTTTTAAATCATCACTTTTAAAATGATTTTCAATTATTCTAATCCATTCATTTGGTTTTAACTCACTTACAGGATAGTTTGAGCCAAAACAAATTCTACTTTCTCCAAAAATATTAAATGCCATATCAAGTAATTTTGAATAATCCTTACCTAAAATAAAATCATCTTGACAAGATAATTTCATATAAATATTTTCTTTTTTAGCAATTTGCCTTAAACTATCTTCGCCGCTAAAATCCTTAATATTTGCAAAATGATTAAAGATAATTCCTGATTTAAATTCCTTTGCAATTTTGCTAAAATTACTTAGCTCATCTTCGTTTATACAAACTTCAAACATTAAATCATTTGCATTTACTAGATTAATAGTCTTTTTAAACTCACTGCCTAAGCAATATCCACTTGGCTTTGTATGTAAAACTTCTCTAAAACTAGCACCACCTATCGTAGCAAGGCATAAAGCAAGTAATTTTTTATGTTTAAAGCTAAGTATTTTTGCACTCTCTTGGCTAGGATTATTTGCATTTATTTCTACATAAACTCCACCTAAAAAATCACTTTTGCTAAACTCATCTAAATATTCATCAAAAGAAAAATCTCTTTGCAATCTAGTTGGGGCGTTTTGCACCCAACTAATATCATTTTTATCCCATATATGAAAATGCGTATCAATTATTTTCATGACTTTTTAGTCCATAAAAAGCTATATAATGCTACATATAAAAAGCAAGGAGCTAAAGCTAAAAATCCCGCACCTGTGCCATAATTATCATTTATTGAACCCATAATTGTAGGCATTATTGCACCACCACAAATACTCATTACTAAGATTGAGCCACCAAGTTTTACTTGATTTAATGGCAAATCCTTTGTAGCAACGGCAAAAATAGTAGGAAAACTAATACTCATAAAGAAAAATACTAAAATTAAAGCATAAACACTAATCATTCCATCAGCAATATATAAATAAAAGCACAATGCAACATTTATTAATGAATAAAGTCCCAAAATACTCTCACCTTTAAATTTTTTCATAAGTGGAGTTGTAACAATTCTTCCTATCATAAACGCAACAAGTGCAGCTGAGAAAAAATATGCTGATTTTTCATCGCTTAAAGCTTTTTCTCCTAAACTTGCTGTATGTTCTACTGCGTAATTTATAAAAAACGCTCCTGCTCCAACTTGAGCTGCAACATATAAAAATTGAGCTAATACGCCTAAGTTAAAATGTCTATGTTTAAATACATCAATTGATTTTGAGTTGTCTTTATACTCTACTTCTTCACTTACTTCGCTACCTTCTGGAATTTTATTAAACACAAATGCAAGTAAGATTAAAAACACTACTAAAGCAATTCCTACATAAACCATTTGCACATTAAACATATTTTCAAGTAATGCTTGTTCTTTTTCTGTATCAGTTGCATTTTCGCCACTATGAGTGATTGATAAGAATAAACTTCCACCAATAATAGGTCCAACAAATTGTCCAAAACCATTAAAGCTTTGAGCTGCATTAATTCTAAAAGAAGCGTTTTTCTCATCTCCTAGCTTTGTCATATAAGGATTTGCATTAGTCTCAAGTGCTCCAAGCCCGCACGCAAGAATGAAAAATGCAAATAAAAACATAGAAAAACTAGCCATATTAGTTGCAGGAATTATTAATAAGCAACCAATCGCATAAAGTGCTAGTCCTGTAATAATCCCAACCTTATAAGAAAATCTTGAAGCAATCCAGCCAGCAGGAAGTGCCATCACAAAATACGCCCCAAAATAAGCCATTTGCAAGTAGCCACTATTTTGTTGAGTAATGCCTAGATGATTTTGAAAGTTTTTATTCATAACATCAACAAGTCCATAGCTAACACCCCATAAGAAAAATAATGAAGTTACTAAAATAATTGCAATTTTTACATTTTTATTCATTTTTTCTCCTTAATTTTCCCAGTTTAATGCACGATCAAGATGCATATAACCACCATCTGGAGTTAAAATCTGCCCTGTTGTGTGAGATGCTCTTGGGCTTATTGTAAATACTGCAGTATCAGCTATCTCTTCGCAAGTTGTAAAGCGATGACCTAGTGGAATAAATTTTGCAATTTCTTGATATTGTTTTTCAGGGTCAGAGAAATTTTTAATCCATTTTTCATAAAGTGGAGTCCAAACTTCAGCAGGGCAAATACAATTTACTCTAACATTATCAGGTGCAAAAGCGCAAGCCCACTCTCTTGTCATTGCTATTTGAGCGCCTTTTGCACTTGCGTATGCTGTGGTTCTTCCTTGACCTGTGATACCTGTTTTACTTGAGATATTTAAAATACTTCCTTGCTCTTTTTTAATATATGGAAGGCAGCATTTTGTCATTTCATAATAATGAAATAAATTGCTCTCATAACTTTTAATAAGCTCTTCAGTTGTAGCACTTTCAATATGAAGATTATCATTCATACCTGCATTATTAACAAGTGCGTAAATTGAGCCATATTTAGCCACAATTTGCTCTACAACTGCACTAATTTCTTGCCATTTTGATAAATCTAATTGATAAAAGCCGTAATTTGGGCAAAGTGCTTTAATTTTGCTTTCAAAATCACTATCAAGCTTAGAGCGAGATACGATAACAGGAATTGCACCTTCATTAGCTAAACACATACTAATGCCGCCACCAATACCTTTTCCACCACCTGTAACAACTACAACTTTTCCTTTTAATCCTAAATCCATAATTTCTCCTTATTTAATATTTGTGTAAGATTTTTTTAAATGTATTAACATAAGCACTCCTAAGAATGCGACCAAGCATAAAGCAATTAAACCTGCATAAGAACTATTAAATTGACTTTCGGCATAATTTTTTAAATTAGGCGCTACAAAACCACCAAGATTGCCTAAAGCCCCAATCAATGCTATTCCTGCTGCTGCTCCTGTGCCTTTTAAGATTTGAGTTGGTAAATTCCAAAAAATAGGCTGAATCGCTATAAAACCAACAGCTGCTAAAGATATGAATAAAATAAATAAAGCTAAAGAATTTATAAATACAGATAAAAACATACTAACAACAGCTAACAATAATAATGCAATACTAAAAGAACTCCAAGCTCTTAATTTATCAGCATAACTTGTAATAATAGGTAGAGCAATTAATACAACAGCCCAAGGAATTGCACTAATAATTCCAACCTTTAATCCAACATTTGTCCCTAAAAAATGTGAAACTTGAGTAGGTAAATAAAATAAAACCCCATAAACACTAAGCTGAATTGCAAAATAAACTAAAACGAATTTCCATACAATAATTGATGATAAAGCTTTGCTAGAATTTAATTCTTCTTTATTATTTTGTTCTTTTTCAAGTTCAGCAATTAAAATTGCTTTTTCTTCTTCGCTTAACCATTTAGCATCTTCAGGTTTACTTGCAAGTTTAAAATAAGCATAAAAACCAACTATAACAGTAATAGCACCTTGGATAATAAACATCCATTGCCAATTTTTAAACCAAATGCTAGGTGCATAATCTAATATAGCCCCTGTAATTACGCCACCAAGCATTAGTGCAAGCGGTGCTCCTAATTGATAAAACCCATAAGCTTTTGACCTATAAATAGTAGGGAAAAAATAACTAAGATATAAAATAACCCCTGGGCTAAATCCTGCTTCGCTAAGCCCTAATAAAAATCTTAGAATATAAAAACTTGTTTCATCTTTTATGTAAATCATAGCCATACATACAAGTCCCCAAGTTATCATAATTCTACTTAGCCAAATTTTTGCTCCTAATTTATGCAATAATAAATTTGATGGAATTTCAAATATCGCATAGCCTATAAAAAATATCCCCGCACCTAAAGCATATGCAGCTTTGCTAATACCAGCGTCTATTTCTATATAATCTTTTACATAAGCAATATTTGATCTATCTAGCATTGCTAAGCAAAACATTAAAAGTATTAAAGGCATTATCTTTAAATACATTTTATTAACTATTTTTTCCATAAATCCCCCTTTATTTACGACTTAGCAAGTTGTTGCTAGTCGCCAAACGCTAAAATCATTTTGTTTATTGATTTCTGCTTTTGTTAATTTGCCTTCACTAATTTTTACGATTAGCTCTATTAATTCATCTCTAATATCTTCTTTACTCTTATTGCCATCTACGATTTCGCCTGCGTTTAAATCAATCACATCAGCCATATTTTTCGCACAAAAATTATTTGTGCTTAGCTTAATCGTTGGAGTTACAGGGCTTCCTGTTGGAGTTCCACGACCTGTAGTAAATACAACTAAATTAGCCCCACCCGCAACCATAGCACTAAGCTGCTCTATATCATTTCCTGGAGTATCCATAAATGTAAGACCCTTTTTAGTAACTGGCATTGCATAATCAATCACATCTACAACTTTGCTTGTCCCTGCTTTATAAACACAACCAAGGCTTTTTTCTTCAATAGTAGTTAGCCCACCTGCTATATTTCCTGGGCTTGGATTTGCACCACGAATATCTGAGCCACTATTTTTTACATTTTCTTCAAAGCCATAGATTTTTTCATATATCTTTTTCTCAACTTCAGCATTAATTGCACGCCTTGCTAAGATATTTTCAGCTCCTATTAGCTCGGTTGTTTCAGCTAAAATTACAGCTCCACCATTCTCTACTACATAATCACTTAAACTTCCTAGCGATGGATTTGCACTAAGCCCACTATAAGCATCACTTCCACCGCATTCAGTGCCTAAGATAATATCGCTAAAATCACCTTCACTTAATTCACATTTACTAGCATTCTCAAGCATCTCTTTAACTATTTTTATGCCTTCGTTTGTTGTATTTGTAATACCGCCTAGCTCTTGAATACTAATTGCTCTTATATCTTTATAAGGAGCTAAACTTTTTGCTAATTCTTTAACAGAATTTGAACTAATAGTCTCACAACCAAGCCCAACTACAAGTGCTGCATATACATTAGGATTTGCACAATTTCCAGCCATTAGCATTCTTGTTTGCTCTGCATCAAAATCAAGCTGACTACATCCGTGCTGATGAGTTACATATACAGCTTCAGGACACGCTTTAGCAATGTTTTCTACGACCTTATTAGCACATACAACGCTAGGAATTATTAAGACCTTATTTCTTAAGCCAAACTTGCCATCTTCTCTTCTATAGCCTTTCAAAATTACTTTTTCGTGTTTTGAATCTTGTGCGTTTAGATTTTTCTTATTTGCACTCTCTTGGCTTAGTCTTAAAGCATTTTCTAATTTTGAACTATCACAATTATCTCCCCTACCACGAACACCTTCGGTGTTGGTTGTATGAACCCACTCTCCTTTTTTTATATCAATACTAGCTGCTCCTATTACTTCGCCGTATTTAATGATGAAATCACCTTTTTTAATATCAGTTAAAGCGAATTTATGTCCGCTTTTAATATCATTTAATAAGGTAACTTCATTAAAAACTTCGCCTTTGTTTAAATCACTTATTGCAGTTGCAACATTGTCAATTTCACTAACTTTTAAAAATCTATTTTTCATAATTTAACCTTAAATTTATTTTTTGCCCATTTAGAATAATAAGCAGTAATTATTGGCACAACAAAAGCTGTTACTACAACGCAAGTGCTAACTAAAATCGTTGCATGTTCTACTAATGGTTTAAAATCTGGATAAAAATCAGCAACTAACATCGGAGTAGCCGCAGCTGCTCCTGCAGTACTTGATGCTGCTATACCTGCAGTTCCATTGCCTTTTGCAATAAAAATATCTGCAAATATTAATAATATTCCTGTGTATATGATTACAATAAATGCTAAAACCAATCCAGATAATCCAGCATCAAGAATCGAGCTTAAGTTTATAGTACTTCCAAGTGCAAAACCAACAAAAATTATCATTGGCTCATTTAATTTAGTTAAAAATTCTCTAAAATCTTCATCTAAATTACCCAATACAAAACCTAATACAAATGGAATCATTAATCCTATAAAGTTTTGTATAGGAAAAGATGCTAAACCACTAACCCCCAAAATTAACATAGTAAATAAAGGACCACTTTCTATCATTAACAATAAACTAGCACCAGCTTCTTCTGTAGTTCCGTATTGTTTTGTTAAAGCCGTATAAAGACCAGCATTAGTCATATCCATTGCAGCAACTACTGCTAATGTGCTAAAACCAACAAAAAAGCCTTCAGTTATCATACCGTTAGGAACAAGCTGTTTAACTATAATACACGCCATAAATGCGGCAAATATTTTAGTTGCTAACAATACTCCAGATTTTTTTAAAACTGTTGTAGTAGCCTTAAGTTTAATACTTGCTCCAATACCTACAAACCAAACAGCAAGCATTACTGTTGCACCTGTTCCTAAGGCATTAGTAAAAGGTCCAAAATAAGCCAATTTATCAGGAAGAAAAGTATGTATAATAGCACCTAATAACATAGGAACTAACATCATACCACCTGGAACCTTTTCTAAAAATTTCTTAATTTTCATTTTAAACCTCTATTCAGAGTATTCTCTCTATGTTTTTAACTAATTCTTTTGCATATTCGAATTTTTCATCAAGTGCTTTTAAGGTCTCTTCGCTTAGTGGGTGAATGCTTTTGTTTGCAAAAGCAAAACCACGAGCTTTAAGTAAAAGCGCAAATCCCATAGGAAATGATAAGCTCATTCCAAATCTAATAGCTGGTAGCAAGGCTTTTTGAAGCTTGATTGCTCTTTCATAATTTTTCTCATTATATGCTTTATAAATCGCACTCATAGCGTCAGGGAAAACACATCCTGCACTTGTCATTGAACCTTTTGCACCCATCATTAAAGCTCCAAAATAATGCTCTTCACGACCCACAAATACATCAAAATCACTTGGCACAACATCTAAAATATGGTTTAGCAACAAAGCATCTCCACTGCTATCTTTAATACCTACAATATTTGGTAATTTGCTTAATTTTTCAATTAGATTTAAGCTCATTGCAGGTGCAAAAAGTGGAATATTGTAAATATAAAGTGGGAGTTTTACTTTTGCTTGCAAGTCTTTTACATAAGTATAAAGCGTATCATCATTAAACTTATAATAATATGGCATCATAAGTAAAAGCGCATTAGCCCCTTTTATATAAGCTTCGTTTGCAAGGTCTAAGCTCTCTTTATAAATACAACTTCCTATCCCACAAATAACAGGCACTTTATTATTTGCAGCTTTAATTGAAAGCTCTAGCATTTTTACTTTCATATCGTATGGCATTGCTTGAGAATCTCCCGCACTACCATTACAAAATAAACCATCAAGTCCTTTTTCAATGCCCCATTCACATATCTTTAAAAACTCAACTTCGTTAATACCTCCATCATCTTTATATGGTGTATATAAAGCTGGTAAAGTTCCTTTTAAAATTCCCATAATTTCTCCTTAATTTTGTATATACAAAAAAATTAAATTTTATTTTTTGTATTTAAGAAAGAATATGCAAAAAATGATAAAAATTATGAAAAATAAATTAAATAAAATTAATTTTTTTGAAAAAGTGTTACTTTTTGTAAATTAAAATTTATATTTTGTATATACGAAAGAATTTTTATTAAATTTTTCTTTTGTAAAATATATAAATTTTAAAACTAAAGGCGAAAAATGATATATTTACCTAATGAATTAAGTAAAATCAGCAAAAATGTTATAAGTTCTAATTATCTTAATCTTTGTTTATATGAAACTAGAAAAAATGATGATTATTATGAAGTATTATTTGATGATTATGCTCTTGTTTTTATAAACGATGGATACAAAATGATACATACTAAAAAGCAAGATTTTACAATTAATAAAAACGAGATTTTGTTTTTTACAAAAGGCTCATATTTGATAAAAGACTGCGTAGAAAATAACTATTATAATTCAATTATAATTTGTTTTAAAGAAAGCATTTTAATAGAGCTAATTTATAAATATAAAGCCCTTTTAAATAACAATTTTACAACCAATGAGCATATTTTTAAGCTAAATTCTAATGAATTATTAAGCTCAATTTTTACATCATTTTTACCTTGTTTTAGTTATAAAACCAATGAAGATATTTTAAAATTAAAATTTGAAGAATTATTTTTAGCCCTACTTTATAGCAAGAATAATCAAAGTTTTTTATCATTTTTAAAGACCATAATTACTAATTTTAAACTATCTTTATATCAGATATTTTCGTATTGCGAACAAGATTTTCAAAGTGTAAATGATATGGCAAAAATATCTAATATGTCCTTAACTACTTTTAGCAAAAACTTCAAACAAAGTTTTGGAATTAGCCCTAAAGAATGGCTTGATAATAAAAAATTTGAAAAGGCAAAATTCTTATTAGAATTTTCAAACAAAAACATTACAGAAATATGTTTAGAAGTAGGATTTAACTCCCCTGCTTGGTTTATTTCACGCTATAAAAAAAGATATAATAAAACCCCAAAACAATTTCAAAAATCAAAAAACTTATATTTTTTACATTAAAACTATTAGAAATAAAATTCTTTTTTCCTTATAATTTTTCAAAAATTATTTAAGGAGAAAAGATGAAAAAATATATTTTAAGTATAGCATTACTTGCTAGTATGAATGCAATGGAAGTTAAAGAAATCAATGCTTTTGCTTCGCCTGAGAGTGTTGTGGCAAATAAAGATTATGTATTTGTCTCAAATGTGGGTCAAAAAATTGAGCCTTTAAACAAGGATTTAGATGGTTATATAAATATAATCTCAAAAGCTGATGATAAAATCAATGTATTTGTAAAGAATTTAAATGCTCCAAAAGGTATGAAGATTATTAACAATACACTTTATGTTGTAGATATTGATACTTTATACGGCTTTGATATAACAAGCAAAAAAGAAGTATTTAAGCTAGAAATTAAAGGCTCGGTATTTTTAAATGCAATTGAGAGCTTAGACAATGATACTCTTTTAGTAAGTGATACTGGCACTTATACGATTTTTGAAATCAATTTAAAAGATAAAAATTATAAAACTTTTATGAATATTGACAAAAGTTATGGTGGTCCTAATGGCTTATTGATTGATAAAAATTCTTTATATGTTGTAGGATATGATCCTAGTGAAAAAGATGGTGGAGCTATTTTAAAAATTGATTTAGCTAGTAAAAATGTAGAAAAAATAAGTGATAATTTAGAGCAATTTGATGGAATTGTTAAAATTAATGATGATATTTTAGTATCTAGCTGGGGTAAAGAGCTAAATGGTTATATTTATAAACTTAATCAAAATAAATTAGAAAAGCTAGATTTAAAAGCACTTAAAGGACCTGCTGATATGTTTTATGATAACTATACAAACACACTTTTAGTGCCTGAAATGGCTAATAATTCTTTATTAAAAATCAAATTATAATTAGAATTTACTATGAGAAAATCTCTCATAGTAACTTAAAAACTTAAAGCACTTTTAACCTCATCGCTAGCCATTTCTATACTCCAAGCAGGTTCAAACACTAAATCAATATCAACACTATCTATTCCATCTACACTTAAAACAGAGTCTTTTACCCAAGTTATCAGTAAATCATGCATAGGACAAGACTTAGTAGATAAGGTCATAGTGATTTTACAATATGAATTATCAATTTGTATATCATAAATAAGCCCTAAGGCTAAAATATCAAAACCCACTTCAGGGTCAATTACATTTGAAATTGCATTAATTACTTGCTTTTTCATTCTTTGCTCCTTTGTAATTTATATAAGTAAAAAAATTGATTACATTAATTAAAAGACCTATATTTAACGCTATATATAAATAAATTGATGAACTAAAATAAAGAGAAATTACTAAGCATATATTAATTAACATAGTAAAAAAAGCTGCTTTTTTAATCACCATATCATCTAATAAAGGGACTTTTATTTTTCCAATTAATTTTGAAATAAAATGAAACCATATTAAAAATGGCAAAATCTTATAAATATGTGCGATTATAAAAGGTAAAATAGTTGCAAAAATTAATAATTTAATAGCTAAAGCATAGTCTAAAACATAAAATTCTCTCATAGCTAAAAACGAGCCAATACAAGCAAAAACAATATTTAAATTCCAATAATCTTTAGCCTTTCTTGTTCGTATTTTAAGTATATATAAACACCAAAATACAAAACAAGCTAGGGAAAAAATCGCTATACTTTTATGAAAAAATGCTAAAAAATACGCCACTAAACTAAGCCATAATAAATAATTTTTATGCTTATGAGTTAGTGCAAACATTGGCAATAATACACTAGCAGCACCTATACAAATAAACAAAATAAAACCTAACATAAAATATATATGAAGATGAAGAATTAGTTCATAATCTAAATATATAAGCCCGTTTAAAATAAGCACAATTAAACCAGCGCAAACTAAACCTAATGCTAAAAAAACAACCCCACAAAATAAAGCACTTTTAGCAATATTATTAAAATCAAAAAATGATATTAAAAACAGCACAATAAAATAAAAAACACTTAAAATCATAGCAAATACGCTATATTTTAGTAATTCCAAATCATAATTTAAAAACGAATACATAATAAAGGCTAAAGAGATATTGCAAATAAAACTCACAAAAAATACACCTTTTATACTAAAGAATGCTTTTTCATAAATTACCGAGCTTAATTGATAAAGGCTACCTATTATTATATTTAAAGCAAATCCAGCAAAAAAACAATGTAAAAACGCTTTAAATTGATAACTCTCAAAATCATAATTTGAATAAGAAAATAAAAACATAAAAGCTAATAAATAGCAAAATGCAAATATAAAATAAATAGCCACCACTTTAAATGGTGGTGCGAATGCGTTTAACATAATTTAACCCTTATGGATGGTCTTTACAAGCTTCATCAAAATTGCTATGCTCTTTAATTTTAGTAAATACTAGCCAAAAAAGTCCATCTTTTTGTGTAGTTTGAATATCATAATATGGCTTCACGCTAGGAAGTAAGCCTAAAGGATTTTTATGATTTAGCATAATTAATTTTTGATTAGGCTTTAAATTATTTAAGCCAACTCTAGCATTTATCATAGGTTCAGGTGGCATACACTGACTACTATCAAAAGCTAAATATTCATCATTTTCATAAAACTCAACCGTAGCATTTGCTAAACTAACTTTTTTCCAAGATTTAAAATCAAACATTTTTTCTCCTTTTTTCTCACTATTCTAAAAAAGTTTAAAAATTTTGACTTTGACTTAAGTCAATTTGAAGTTCAAAAAAAAGAAAAATTAAATACTTAAATAAATTTTTAAATCAAATTCCTAAATATTTATTTGCTATAATAAACCTTATTTTTACAAGGTTAAATATGAATATAAATCAAATAATTAATTTTAAATTTAATTTTAAAAAGATTTTATACAAAGCTTTATTTATTGTTTTTATAATAATTCCACTTTTATATATTTTAATTATGAGTTTATATTTATTAGAATTTAATCCACAAAAATATAGTAAAAACTGAAAGCTTGTGAGAAGTTTTTAACCGGATATTTATTTATTGATATTACAAATACATTAAATATATTTTTTAAATATGATAGCTTTATTGTAAGACCTTTTTTAAATATAGCTAAAAATTATTATGATGAAGGTAAAAAGCTCTTGCCAGATGATAGTATTGAAGATATTATGTGGTGGGTTTTGTATTATAAACGCATGTATGGCTTAACTAAAAAAACACAAGATTATAGTATGTTAGACAAGCTAAGCTACGATGATTATCAAGAAATCTATGAAATGATAAAAAGAGTGCCTTATGGTAATATTTATTATGATGTAGATATTATGACAGAATATAGACTATCTAATATGCTTGGTTTGGTTATGCTATATATGTCTCATTCTCCACATAAAAGGTCATATGAATATTATATAAAAGATTATGATAAAGCAAGTGAAATTTATGAGCTTTTAAATATAGCTTTTAATAAATACTATACATATCAAGCAGAGAAAAAATTTAATTACGCACTATACCTAGAAGTAGTCATAGATATCTTAAGAACTTCAGCATTTAAATATTATAGTGAAAACAATTACTACGATGGAACTTCAAAAATAGATGTTACTGATATACCTTTACCTGATTATATTTGTAATGCTACAGACACAATAAAAATTAATGAATACTTTAAAAAAGCTATTTTATTTACAGATAAAAGTAATGTATATATAAAAAATATCTATGATGGTCCGGTTAATTATTTATATGCTTTACATAAATATTGCCCAGAAGATAAGGAAATAAGATACAGAATGCTCAATGTTATTGTTAATAAATTTCAACCAATGTATAAAAAAGGAGAATTAAATGATAGATGAAGTGCTTATACTAGCAATATTAAAAAGCTTTTGAATATATTTTGCATTTATTTTTAGCTGAAGACCACGAAGCCCAGCACTAAGCACAAAATACTCAAGCTCTAAAGCTCTTTCGTCAATAAATCTAACATAATCTTTTTTCATACCAAAAGGCGAACAACCGCCCCTAATATATCCTGTTTTATCCTTTAATTTATCAAGTTTTAAAAGGCTTAAGGATTTTTCTCCTACCGCCTTTGCAAAAGATTTTAAATCTATTTCTAAATCCCCTTGAATACAAGCAACATACAAGGCATTTTTACCCTCGCAAACTATGGTTTTGTAAATATATTTAATATCAATTCCTGTCTTTTTTGCTACGCTAATTGCTGATAAATCATCATCTACTTCATAGCTTAATAATTCATAATCTATTTTTAAAGTATCTAAAAACCTTGCTGCATTAGTCTTTTTAATCATTTGCTATTCTCTGTCCGAATTTAATCGCACCAACTTGGCATTCAAGTTTTAAATCATCGCCTAAGATTAAAATAGTAGAACCCATCAAAAATCTTCCTAGCATTTCGCCTTTTTTTAAGCTTACATTATCATAGTTTTTCTCATAATCACTTGCATTTTTCATATTAGTTTGCACGCTTGTATCAAAATCAAATTCCATCTTGCCAACATTTACAGCCCCTACAAAAACCATATAAAAAATATCTCCACTATCTTTTTTGCAAGTTAAAACCACACGCTCATTTCTTGAATACAAATTATCATGCTTACTAAGTGCTTTTAAATTAACGCTAAAAAGCTCCGCATAAAAATATTTTAGATTTAAAACCTGCATATTACAAGGACTATGATAATTGTGATAATCCCTTGGGCTAAGATAAATATTTAAAAAATCAAGCTCATTTTTAGGAGTAAAACCTAAAAGCTCTTTAATATCATAATCTTTACCTTTTATACTAAATGCCTTTAAATTTGAGCTTTTTGCATAACTTAAAATAGTGCCATCACAAGGACTTATAAAGCCGCTTTCAAATTCTCTTGGCTTTATTAATCTTCTAGTAAAAAGAGCTAATAAACTATCGTATTCTTTATAATCTTTAAACTCATCTAAAGGTATATTAAAATGCTTTACATAAGTTTTGTTTATATAATTTTGCATAATTTTTGGATATTTTATGCTTACTAATTTACCAAAAATTCTTGAAATTGTTTTTCTCATTATATTCCTTAAAGTCTAATTATTACTATTTCACTAGGTGCTAAAAAGCGTATAGATGGACCCCAAAATCCAGCACCACTACTAACATATAATTTAGTTTTTTTACCGATTTCATAAAGCCCGTGCAAAAATCCTTGCTGCATAATAACCAAAATACTAAATGGGAAAATCTGCCCTGCGTGAGTATGCCCTGATAAAACTAAATCAAATCTACTCAAATCAAATTCCTTAGCTACAACAGGTTGATGAGCTAATAAAATATTGTATTTAGTATCATTAAAATTTTTATAAATTGGGGCTAAATCCATTGGCATTCCATATTTTGCACCCTTTAAATCATTTATGCCACTAAGCACTATTTTGCCTAAATCTATGCTTTCGTTTTCTAATACTTTTATATTAGTTTGTTTTAATTTTGCTAGGATTTTTGTAGCGTCGTGGTAGTATTCGTGATTGCCCGTTACATAAAAGCAAGGCATATTAAAGGTATTTAATAAATCCAAATAATCAATCTCATCTATATTAGTATCTATTAAATCTCCCACAATTACTACATAATCAACTTCTTGATTATTGATTTTTTTAATCAAACCTAGTAAAAAATCTTTATGTAAATTCTTGCCTAAATGCACATCACTTATCATTGCAATTTTTATTCCCAGATTTGTATTTAAATCTACATATTTAATAGGTGGAATTTTAATTGCCTTAAATATACCTTGTAAAAAACACCCAAATGCAACAAATAAAACACCTAAATCACAAATTAATTTTAAAGTTTTTCTTCTATTTGTGTCTATATTCTTTACGCTTTTAAAGGCTATAAATTTAACAATATCATAAATTAAAGCGATTAAAAAGAAGAAAAAAGAAAAACCCAAAAGAATTGATAAAATAGTATAAACAATCTCAGGCAAAAAATCAGCTCTCATAGAAAACAAAAATACAACATTAGATATAAATAAAACTACGCAAATTATTAAAAAAAAGCCTTTAAATCTAGGGAAAATTACTCTAAATAATTGTCTATAAATATAAGCATTTGCAATAAAAACAGCAATACAAAATACAATAGCAAATAATAAATGGTGTAAGCTCATAATTAATTCTCGTAAAGTGATTTTAAATATTTTTCATCATGAATTATTAAGTTTTTATCATCATCAAAACTAATAATTCCATCATTTTTAAACTTAGCTAAAATTCTAGAAAAAGTCTCAGGAGCTAGATTTATAAATGAAGCTAATTGGATATGTTTTATGTTCTTAAATACTTCGCTTTGTTCGCAAACTAATTTAGCTAACTTTGCTTCAGCACTTAAAATCATTTCATTATGCACAAATTCTGATAAATAAATTAGCTTTTTTGAAATTCCAGTCAATAAAGCTAGAACAAAATCAACCTTAGTTAAAAACTTATTTTTAAGTTCTTCAAAATCAATTTTAATAACTTCCCCACTATTTAAAAAACTAGCACTCGCAGGAAAAGGTATATTTTCAAAATTAGCTAATTCGGCTACAAAAGAAATCGGAGTTAATTTATGCATAAAAATTTCAGCTCCTTTTTGATTAGTTTTATAAACCTTAATATTTCCTTTAATTAATAAGTGCAAATACTTACTACTTTCACCTTCCATAAATAGCATTTCACCTTTTTCATAACTTTTAAAAATGCAAATTTTGGCTAATTCTTCAAGCTCGTTTTCATTAAAATCTTTAAAAAAATAAATTTTTTTTAATACTTCTTTCATTGGCACTCTTTTTACTTTCTTAAAATAGAATTATGAAAAATCATATCAAGGAATTACAAATGTTTAGATTTGCCCCATCACCTACAGGCGATATGCATATAGGGAATTTAAGGACTGCCGTTATTAATTATGTATGCGCGAAAAAATATAATAAAAAGTTTATTTTAAGGATAGAAGACACAGACACAGCTAGAAATATTCAAGGCAAAGAAGAAGAGATTAAGAGTATTTTAAATTTATTTGGGATTAATTGGGACGAATACTATGTGCAAAGCACTCATCTAGCAACTCATCAAAAATTAGCAGCAAAATTATTAGAAAATGGTTCTGCTTTTAAATGCTATTGCACCGAAGCTGAATTAGAAGAGAAAAAAGAATTAGCAAAAAACGAAAAAAGAGCTTATAGATACGATGGAACTTGCGAGAATTTAAAACAAGATTTAAATAAACCATTCGTAATAAGACTTAAAAAGCCTAAAAACACAATTACTTTTAAAGATGAAATAAAAGGCGTTTTATCATTTGAGCCAAATGATGTTGATAGTTTTGTGATTTTAAGAGCTGATGGGACACCTACATATAATTTTGCATGCTCTATGGATGATATGTGCGAAGGAGTTAGCTTTATTATCCGTGGAGAAGACCATGTAAGCAATACTCCAAAACAAGAACATATAAAGGCGTCTTTAGGCTTTAATGAGAGTATGCAATATGCACATTTACCTATCATTTTAGACGAAGAAAGCGGTCAAAAAATGAGTAAAAGACAAGAGCATTCAAGCGTAAAATGGCTTTTAAATGAAGGCTTTTTGCCTGATGCGATAGCTAATTATTTACTAGCTTTAGGCAATAAAACCCCTAATGAAATTTTTACGATGTATGATGCAATTTCTTGGTTTGAAATAAGCAATATTTCTAAATCTCCAGCTAGATTTAGTATGACAAAATTAAGATTTATAAATAGAGAACATATTAAGATTTTAGATGATGAAATTCTAGCTAGATTATTGTTTAAAGATGAGTTTTTAGCTAAGTTTAGTAATGTAAAAGTATTAGCAAAATTAGCAAAACTTCACTTAGAAGAAGCAAGTACTTTAAATGAAATTAGAGCTAAACTTAGTGGATATTTTCTACCATTTAATATAGTTTTTGCTAACAATTTAGATTTTAGTGAGAGTGCGAAATTATTAAAAGCTGAATTAGAAAAATCAAACATACCTAGCAAATACGAAGAATTTAAACTAAATCACAACGCTAATTTAAAAGGCAAACAATTATTTATGAGCTTAAGATTATTGCTTAGCGGTTCGGCTCACGGCCCTGAATTAGCACAAATTTATGAGATTATGCAACCTTGTATGAATGAGTTTTTAAAGGTAAAAGATGAGCTTTGCTGATATTGTAGTTTTACTACTTGTATTAATAATAAGAGGACTAAATATTTATTCTTATTTAGTTATTGCCTATTGTTTATTTTCGTTTTTTCCACAAGCTTTTACAAGCCCTATCGGATATAAAATATACAATATTGTATATAAATTAGTAAGACCTGCCTTTGATTTAGTATATATGATAATACCGCCTAGATTTTTAAATATAGGTATGGTAAGTCTTGCTCCTATTGCTGTTTTTGTAGGAATACATTTATTACAAATCGGATTATTTGAATTAGTAAAAATCGTAAAAGGATTATTATGAAAAAATTAATTAGTATATTGTTAATTACTCAAGCTTTATTTTCATATACTTATGAAGAATTAAAAAATGAGCCAAACTCACTTGCTAAGGACTTTTTTTTATATAATTTATTAAAAAATAATGAGATAAAAAAAGAAGATTTAAAAGAATTTAAAACACATATTTTCCGTTTTGCTGGAGTTATGAAAAAAGAATATGAAAAACTAAGCAAAGATATTAAAGAAGAGCCAAAGACATTACCTGCTGATTCTTGCTATAATTATTCAATCAATTCTATAATGAACGCAGATGAAAAATGTCAGATATTTAGACTAAAAGAAATAAATTTTGCAAAAAAGTTAAGCAAAGAAAACCTAATAAAACTAGCAAATATTTATAAACAAAAAGATAAAAATCTAAGCTCACAATTAAGCATATTAGCTAACAAAAACCCTGTGGCAGAAAGCATTAAAAAAGGTGATGGAAAAACCTTAATGAAGCTTTATTACGATGGATATAAGCTAGATGATTTTTCTCCAGGGCCACTTACTCGTGCTAGTATGATGGAACACCCTAATGCTTATAAATTTTTAAACTCAGCTATAGTAGATGATAAATATCCAAAAATAAAAGAGAAATTAGCAAGTCTTGATAAAGAAGACGCTAAAGAAGATTTAGCATTTGCACTAGGTTTAAATGCACTTATGTTTAATAAAAATGCCTTAGCAGAAAAATACTTTTTAAGAGCGAATAAAACTTATAAATATAAAAGACCAAAGGATAATGCTTTATTTTTTGCTTATTTAGCTAGTAATAAAACTAGACATTTAGATACTTTAGCAAATAGTGATGATTTAAATATTTATAGTATTTTAGCAAAAGAGCTAACAAACACACCATTACCGACCATCATCACACCAAATCCTACAAAAAGCATAGATTATCCTATAAATAATGCTTTAGTTCAAGCTAGATTTATGAATGACATTAAAAACGCTGATACTCAAAAGCTTAGCGAAATGCAAGAATATTTTAATACCAAAAATACTCAAGGACAATATCTAGTAATTAGCGATAAATTAAGTAATTTTAAAGATAATATTTATCCAATACCATTTCCTGAAGAATTAGCCAATTATAGCGTAGAGCAAAAAGCACTAATTTTAGCTATTGCTAAACAAGAAAGCAGATTTTTACCAGCTTCTGTAAGCACTTCTTATGCTTTAGGTATGATGCAATTTATGCCTTTTGTAGCAAGACATACTGCTAAAGTTGATTTTAATGATAATGATTTTGATGTTACTCAAATGTTTGACCCAAAAATAGCTTATAAATTCGCAAACGCTCATTTAAATACTCTTAAAAAAGGAGTTAAGCATCCTATATTTATAGCTTATGCTTATAACGGGGGCTTAGGATTTACTCAAAGAATGCTAAAAAAAGATTATATGTTTAATCCAAATTCTAAACTAAAATCATACGAACCATTCTTATCAATGGAGCTTGTGCCTTATTTAGAAAGTAGATTGTATGGTAAAAAAGTTTTAGCAAACTATTATATCTACCTAAAAATATTAGGTCAAAATGTAAAAATGAGTGATTTAATAAAACAAATAGATAAAAATCAATAATATAGGTATTTTTACCTATATTATCCTTAGCTTTTGCACTAAATTATAAGAGCTAAAAACCATTTAAAGCTTAAATACTAGTATAAAAACTATATCAAAAAAACAATTCACATGATTTTAATAATTTACTTTATAATAATTGATATATGCTTTAAATATTGCAGTAATAAAAAATAAATTATATTTTGGGTTTAAAATCGCTATTAAATGTTTTTAAAAATACTTAATTTTTATATATGCTTATTTAAAAACTATATAACTTATTTAAATTCTTAAAAATTATTTTATAAAATATAAGAACTCTTATTTTATATACTTTTCATACTTAATTGTAATTTACAAAATTAATTCAGAGCTTGCAATCTATTTTTGTGTAAAAATATAATATTTACTAAATTTTACCATCAATAAAAATAAACATTAAAAGATATTTTAAATTAAGATAAATTAGGAATTTCAAATTGAAATTCCTAAAATTAAGGATAAATCCTTGTAAGACTAGTTTTTAATAAATTATTATTCTACTTCTGCATCTACTGCATCATCTTTTTCGCTTTTTTTAGCGTCTTTGCTATCATCTTTTTTGTAAAGATTTTCAGCTAATTTATGACTTGCGTCACTTAGTTTTTTCATTTTCTCATCTATTTGAGCTTTTGTTGCGTTTTCATTATTTACTACATCATTTAGCTCATTTATTGCACCTTCAATCTCTTGTTTAATTGCAGGTTCAACTTTATCTCCTAAATCATTTAGGCTTTTTTGAACTTGATGAACTAGGCTTTGAGCTTGATTTTTCGCATCTACTACTTCTCTTCTTAATTTATCAGCTTCTTTGTTTTTCTCAGCTTCGTTTATCATATTTTTAATCTCTTCATCACTTAATCCGCTTGAACCTGTGATTGTGATATTTTGAGCTTTACCACTTGCTTTATCTAATGCACTTACCGTTAAAATACCATTTGCGTCAATATCAAATGTAACTTCAATTTGCGGCACACCTCTTGGAGCTGCTGGGATACCTTCAAGGTTAAAATTACCAAGAGATTTATTATCACGGCTAAACTCACGCTCACCTTGTAAGACATTAATAGTAACTGCACTTTGATTATCTTCTGCAGTTGAGAATGTTTGACTTTTTTTAGTAGGAATTGTTGCACCTTTTTCTATAATTTTACTCATAACTCCACCTAAAGTTTCAATTCCAAGACTAAGTGGAGTAACATCAAGTAAAAGCACATCTTTTACATCACCTTGAATAATTCCTGCTTGAGTAGCAGCACCCATTGCAACAACTTCATCAGGATTTACGCTTTTATTTAGTTCTTTTCCAAATACTTTTTTAACTTCTTCTTGAACTAAAGGCACACGAGTTGAACCTCCAACCATTACTACTTCTTTAATCTCGTTTTTGCTAATTCCTGCTTCACTTATAACTTCATTGATTTTTGTAATAGTTTCAGCTACAAGTGAGTCAATCATTCCTTCAAATTGAGCTTTTGTGATTGTTTTTACAAGGTGTTTTGGACCTGTTGCGTCAGCTGTAATGAATGGTAAATTCACTTCAGTTTGATTTGTGCTTGAAAGCTCTTTTTTAGCGTTTTCTGCTGCTTCTTTCAATCTTTGTAACGCCATTTTGTCATTTCTTAAATCAATTCCTTGCTCATTTTTAAACTCAGTTGCTAAGAAATCAATTAATTTATTATCAAAATCATCTCCACCTAAAAACGCATTACCACCAGTTGCTAAAACTTCTACAACACCATCACCAGTTTCTAGAATTGTAACGTCAAATGTCCCACCACCTAAGTCATATACTGCAATTTTTTCAGCACTTACTTTATCAAGACCATAAGCTAGAGCTGCTGCAGTTGGTTCGTTTATAATTCTTAATACATTTAACCCTGCGATTTGACCTGCTTCTTTAGTAGCTTTTCTTTGTGCATCGTTAAAATATGCTGGAACGGTAATTACCGCATCAGTTACAGATGTTCCTAAATAGCTTTCAGCATCTTCTTTAAGTTTCATTAAAACTTTTGAAGAAATTTCTTGTGGAGTGTAAGTTTTACCTGCAATTTCTATCGCACAAGCACCATTTCTATCTACTATTTTATAAGGTAAATGTTTTGCCGCTTCTTTAGCATTATCTTCATTCATCATAAGACCCATAATTCTTTTAATTGAATAAATTGTTTTTTCTGGGTTTGCTACTGCTTGGCGTTTTGCACTATCACCTACTAAAACTTCGCCTTTATCTGTAAATGCTACTATTGAAGGAGTTGTGTTTTTTCCTTCTTTATTTGGAATTACTTTTTTTTCTCCACGCTCATAAATTGCTACACATGAATTTGTTGTTCCTAAATCTATACCTATTGCTTTTCCCATAATTTTCTCCTTTTATTTTGATACGCTTACTTTACAAGCTCTAATTATTCTGTCATTTATCATATAACCCTTTTGAAACATAGCTGCAACACAATTTGGCTCAAGCTCTGCTTCAACATGCATCATAGCTTCGTGATAACTAGGGTCAAATTCATCACCTTCATTAGCTACGATTTCTTTAATTCCGTGTTTTGCTAGGATATTTTTAAATAAACTTAAAGTATTATCAATACCTTGTTTAAGTTGTTTTGAAAACTCATCATCTGCTTCAAAATTACTAGCATTTTCTAATGCGTCTAAAACAGGTATTAAATCCTTAAGAAATCCTTCTTGTGCATATAAAACAGCACTTTGCTTATCTTTTTCTAAGCGTTTTTTATAATTTTCAAAATCTGCATTAGCTCTAAGATAAGCGTCTTTTAATTTTGCAAATTCTTCATTTGCCTTATCAAGCTCTGCTCTTAAAGCAATTTCTTCATTACTTAACTCATTTTGTTCGCATTCACAATTTTCATTGCATTCGCAAACTTCTTCGTTATTTACTACATTTTCTTCTTGCGTGGCTTTTTCGCTCATATCGCCTCCCTTAATTGATTTAAAACATTTTCATAGTCTGTAAAAATACTACCTGCAATTATTAAAGAGCTTTTATTTTGCATATAATTACAATCTAATTTAACTCCCATAAAATCAGGTAAAAATAGCTCATCATAAATCAAGTTATTAGTAAAATAATCAAGTAACTTTAAATTCATAATAGAACTAAATGAAGAAAGTTTTACAATATTTGCAAAAATTTTTTCTCCACATATAAATTTAATTTTATTTTTAAAAGAATTTTCAATATCACTTAAAGTATTTATTAAATTTAATCTATATAAAATAGTCTTAATATCATTTATCTCGTATCCTTTTAACTGATTAAAAAGTATATTTAATTCATCATTAAAATCAATCAAAACCCTATTTTCTATAAAATCTAAAATAATAAATCTATTTTCAATGTTTAAAATATCATTTAAAAATATTTTTTTATTATCAACAATAAGGAAAAACAAATCATTCTCGTTAGCAACTCTTAATAAATTTAAAGTTGAGTTTAATTCTAATTTAGAATTTAATTCATAATTAAAAAATTGCTTCCAATAATATTTCATAGCTTTTTGAGTAGGAATTCTTCCACCGCTTGCGTGAAGTTTTGAAATATAACCATCACTATCAAGTTGTTTAAAATAAACTCTTATAGTGCTTGCAGGAACATTCAAACTATCTTGCAATAACATAGAGCCAATTGGATTTTGCTCGCTTAAATAAGCTTTAATCATTTGCTCTAGTATAAAATCAGTTTTTTTACTCATTATCACTCATACCTTAAAATTGATAAACGAATTATATCACTTGAGTTGTTAACTATCAAGTAACTATTTAGTCTAATACACTCAACTTAATTTAGTAAAATTATTTAACCATATATTTTATACATTATTTCGTATATATTTTATTTTTTAATGTATTGATTTAAGGATATTTTGTATTTTTTATATTTTTTTACAAATATAAACTCCGTTTTAGCGAAGTTTAATTTTTAAAATCGTATAATTTAAAAATGATTGAGACGAACGATATATTTAATTTATTACATAATGCGATAGAGAGTAAAGAAAATGGTAAGAAAATTTCTTTGCAAGCAATGTCGCAGCGTTTAGGATTACCTATGCGAACTTATCAAGACTGGCGTTTAGGTAATTCTAAACCACAAGCAGTAAAAGCTGTATTTACAATGCTTTGTGAATTAGATGATGATGAGTTATTATTTTTAATGTCTCGTATAAGAAAACAATTAAAGGATTAAAAGTGATTACCGAAAAGGAAAGAATAGAGCTTGATATGATATTTAATAGTATTAGAACAAGTAAAAAAAATATAATAAAAAGATATTTAAAAAATATCTGCAAAAAACTTTTATATCCTCGTAAAAAGCAATATAATCATCAATTTAATTAATTTTCAAATTCTTTAACCTAAATTAAAGAATTTGAATCATATCTTAGATATTTTAAATTATTTTATTTCAATACTTTCAATAATATCGCCTTGGCGGATACTATCAAGAACCTTTAAGCCATCTTCATTATTAACTTGACCAAAAATCGTATGAACTCCATCTAAGTGTGGTTGTGCTGAATGACAAACAAAAAATTGAGAGCCACCAGTATCACGACCAGCGTGAGCCATAGATAAAGTCCCTCTTAAATGCTTATGCTCTTGATTTTTACATTCACATTTAATATTCCAACCAGGACCACCTGTGCCTGTGCCTAAAGGACAACCACCTTGAATAACGAAATTAGGAATTACTCTATGAAATTTTAGACCATTATAAAATCCATTTTTTGCTAAATGAACGAAATTTAAAGTAGCTTGCGGGCTATCTTTAAATAAAGTTAATTTCATATCACCTTTATTAGTCTTAATAATAGCTTCATTAATATTTTCTAAATCTGCAAAATTGTCATATACTTTTAACATAATTTTTCCTTATTCTATATTTGTATAAACTGCTTGAACATCATCATCTTCTTCAAGCTTATCTAATAATTTTTCAAGTTCAGTGATTTGCTCTTCACTAAGACTTATTGGATTGTTTGGGACATATTCAAGTCTTCCACTAACAAGCTCTAATTTAAGCTCATCAATTCCTGTACTAAGCTCTTTAAAGCTATCATAAGCTCCAATAATTCTTACATTTTCTTCTTCATCTTCTAATTCTTCTAAACCAAAATCAATTAGGCTTAATTCTAATTCTTCTAAATCCATATTAGGTTTTTTACATACAAAAACACTTTTTCTTGAAAATAAAAATTCTAAACTACCATTTACAAGTGGAGTAGCTCCGTTTTTGTTAAAAATAGCTTTTATATTAGCTGCGGTTCTATTGGTATTATCAGTAGCAACTTCAACTATAATTTGCACTCCGTAATTAGCTTTAGCTTCATAATGAAGGCTTTTAATATCGTTTCCATCTTTACCTGCTGCTCTTTTTAATGCCGCGTCAATATTATCTTTTGGCATATTTTGAGCTTTTGCTGTTGCTATTGCTGAACGAAGTTTTGCGTTCATTTCAGGGTCAATTCCACCTTCTTTTGCTGCAACTTCAATAGCTTTTGCTAACTTTGGAAATATCTTACTCATCTTATCCCAACGAGCTTCTTTTGCTGCACGTCTGTATTCAAACGCTCTTCCCATATTCACCTCTTATAATTAAAATTTGGTTAAGATTTTACAAAAACAAGGATAACTAATGATTAGACCTGCTAGAATGAGTGATTATAAGGCTTGCGAGATTTTAGACTTAGCTATGGCTGAGTTTAGTGAAAACTTTTTTAACGAGAAAGACTATCATAAAAAAATAGAAAAATTTTATGAATTTTTTGGCAAGGAAAAAACTAGATTTTGTCTTGATAATTTATTTGTATATGAAAAAGACAATCAAATTATTTCAATTTGTTGTGCTTATGGCGATAGAGAATATAATGATGACGCTTTAAAGCAATATTTAAAAAATATAAACTCAAATTATGAGATTATAAAAGAATGCGATAAAGACGAATTTTATATAGATAGTGTAGCGATAATTCCTAGCTATAGAAAAATGGGAATATTAAAAGAAATGCTTGAATATGCAATTAATATAGCAAAAAATAAAGGTTATAAAAAAATTACACTAATAACCAAATCTTCACAAATATACGAAAGATATGGTTTTAAAGTAATAAATGAGTGTAAAGAATTTGAAAACTATTTTAAAATGCTAAAAGAAATTTGAATATATTAATTTACAAATAGTGCAAAAAACAATAATTATAAAAACCCATCTAATTATATTTATATTAATTTTTAGAAGGCATTTACCACCTAAATAAGCGCCTATTATCCCACCTATTCCCATAATAAGACCAAGTTTAATTAAAACATCATAAAAGCACAAAAAGAAACATAAAGAACAAACATTGCTTGTAGTGTTTAATAATTTAGTATTTATTGATGCTTGCTTTAGATTAAATCCTAATAAAGAAGTAAATGCTAATATCCAAAATGAGCCAGTTCCTGGTCCTATAAAACCATCATAAAATCCCAAAATAACACCAAAAATTATTAAAAATAAAGTAGTGCTTAAAATAGCTTTTTTGTTTATATTCCCTAGATTTGGCTTAAAAATAGTATAAATAAATACTAATATTAAAATAACTAAAATAAGTGGCATAATAGCTTCATTAGATATTAAAAGCAAAACATAACTTCCAAGAATTGAAAAAATTGCTGTTATTAAAATTCCAAGTCTTAATTCTTTAAATTTTATTTCTTTTCTTAAACTAAATACAGCAGAAACTGCAGCCATGCTAGCCTGCAGTTTACCCGTTGCAATAGCTAAAGATGGTGGCACTCCAAGTCCTAAAATCACAGGCAATGTAACAAGTCCGCCACCACCAACAACAGCATCAATAAAACCACCAATAAATGAAGCTAAAAAGCCTATAAAATATTCTAATAAACTAAATTCCATAAAGAAATTATATAATAATTTTAGTTAAATTATACAAGACTAAATAAGTTTATAAAAAGTCTTTTATATAAATAAATTTTATAATTTGTAATAAAAATTATTTTAAATAATATTCATAAGTTAGTTTAAGTAAAGTTATAAAAACAATAACTAAAAATATTTTTTTGATAGAATCACTTTTGTATTTTAAAACAAATTTAGCACCTAAAAATGCTCCAAATATACCACACATAGCCATTTTTAGACCAAGTGAATAATAAATCTTAAAATCTATCATAAATATTATAAGAGAAATCATACCGCTTGCCATACATAAAGCTTTAGCATTAATACTTGCTTGTTTAATATCTTGACCTATTAAACTAATGCTAGTAAATATCCAAAATGAACCTGTAGCAGGCCCTAAAAATCCATCATAAAATCCTATCAATAAGCCAAAAAACGGATAGAATAATTTTTCACTAATTATTTGCTTAGCTTTAATACTACCTAGTTTTGAATTGAAAATAGAATATATAAAAATCAATAAAAGAGTAAATAATATAATGGGTTTTAATGGTTCAGGATTAATTATTAAAAGAACCCTAGCACCTAAAATACCACCTATTATGCTAAAAATCATTCCTATAAATACTTTTTTAAATTCTATATATTTAAAAAGGGTTGAAAACGAACAACACATCGCAAACATTGCTTGAAATTTGTGAGTGCTAATGGCTAATTGTTCTCCTAAACCAAAAGCAATTAGCATAGGTATTATAATAAGCCCTCCACCGCCGCAAATTGCATCAATAAAGCCAGCAAATAATGCCGATATTAAAACTATAATTTCTTGTATAATACTAATTTCTGGCATTTTTAATTAATTCTTGTAAAGAATTTTCATCATTAGTCTGAGATATTCTATATAAAGCAAAATCGTATTTTAAAGGGTCTTCATTGCAAAAATTTTTTAAAGCCTTACTAAGCTCTAACATACATTTTTGATCAGCTTGTTTTCTTTTAATAAGCCCTAACATAAGCCCCATTTTATGTGTATGTGTATCAAGTGGCATTAGTAAATCAGCAGGGCTAATTTCACTAAACAAACCTAAATCTAAATTATCATTTCTTACCATCCAACGATAATACATACAATATCTTTTATACGCACTTGTATTATTAACTTTACTAAAAAAGAATTCATACCCATCACTTCTATAATCATTCAATGAATAAATCTCAGTAATTAAAGCTTGAATAACTTCTAATATTTTATTATTTTTGCTTGTTTTATAAATTTTATGACTAAAATCTTTTATACTTGATTTTTCTTTAAATCTTTTTAGACTAATAAAAATCTCTGCTACATCTCTTTCGTTTTGAAATCTATATTTGTGATTTATTTGCCTTATTTCTTCATCACTTTTATTAAGTAAAGTAAAATCAAGTTTTTTTAAAAATTTTACTATAGCACCAGCATTTCCATACGCAAATAAAGCGCATATTAAAGCAATAAATTCTATATCTTTGCTATTAATATTATCATATACTACTTGCAATGGGTCAGGATGTGAATATAAATTATCAATTGTATTTTTAATACCACTTTGTTCATCTAATAATTTTTTTATCATATTCTCTCTTTTAAAGAAGTAATTTTTATATAAGATTCTTCTAATCTACTTCTACTTATTTTGCCATCATCTACCGCTTGACTTATAATATCAACAACATAACTTGCTGTATCTCCATACTTTATCCTAGATAATCCAAAATATAATATATCAACTCCAGCATTTATACTATCAATTATCCTATCTTTAAAATCTATGCCATCTAAATCACCACCTAAGATATCATCACTTACTATTACCCCATTAAATGATAAGTCATTTTTTAATATATTAATGATTTTCTTAGACATATTTGCTGGTTTTTTATCTAGTATAGGATAAATTTTATTTGAAACCATTATCATATCAACTTTATTAGTTTGTGTAAAATCATAAAATGGCTTTAAAAAACTTAATCTATAATCTTTAACAAAACTTGAAGAATTATTCATATCTCCAGGAAAAGTTTTAGCTGCTATTAAAATATTACTTTGCCTAAAAGCATCAGAGTATTCTCTAGCATAGATACTAAGTTTATCTAATAAATCATTAGTTATACTAGTATTTACCCCTAATGTTAAATTTAAATTAAGTCCTAATTCTTTTAAATTTAAAGCTGATTTTAGATAATTCAATCTAGCATCATTAATATTTAAATTCTGATTAATAAAATCAGGTTCTTTACAATATAAAAAATCATAATTTTTATCTAAATCTTTATAATCAATACCTAAAAATAATGGATTTACAATTGCTATATTTTTAAATCTACTTACTAATTTTTTTGCCTGTTCAATATCTGTGAAATTATTTGCCCTAAAAACTATACCACCAACTTTTCCAAGACTAGCTTCTTGACCTAATTTTCTTATATTGTATTCTTTAATATCTTTTCCATTAAAACCTATCATAATCATCTGACCAGCTAGTCTTTGGGTGCTTATATTTGATAAATTTTGAGAATACAATACAATATTTACAAATAATATAATTAAAAATTTTTTCATTTTTTTAATAAATCTTGTAAGCTAGTTTTTACATTCTTGCCATTTAAAATTAATAAAATTTCATTAGCAATAGGACAATATATATTATGTGTTTTTGCAATTTTACAAACTGATTTAGTGGTATCAATTCCTTCAGCAACTTCATTTAATTCTTGCTTAATTTCATCTTGATTATAGCCCTTTGCAAGCATTAATCCCACTCTGTAATTTCTTGATAATGTTGAGCTAGCAGTTAAAAATAAATCACCTGCCCCACTTAAACCTAGAAAAGTATTATCTTTAGCACCAAAAAACTTACCAAATCTAGTAATTTCTATAAGACCACGAGAAATAAGAGCAGCTCTTGCGTTATTACCTAATTCTAAACCATCACAAATTCCACTAGCAATAGCAATAATATTTTTATATGCACCACAAATCTCAGCACCAACGACATCATTATCGGTGTATGTCTTTATAAAACTAGGAAAAAAATTAGCAAATTCTTGATTTAACTTATCATTAACACCACTAATTACAAGTGCTGTTGGTAAATTTTTACTAACTTCTGTTGCAAAAGATGGGCCAGTTAAAACACTAATATTTTCTATTGGAAAAAACTTAGAAAATACATCGTGTAAAAACAAGTCTTGATAAATACCTTTTGAAGCGATTAATACATAATTATCATTTAAATTACTAAAGTTAGCTCTAAGATAATCATAGGTTCCTTGAGCACTTAATGCAAATATTAAATATTTACTTTTTTTAGCTTCGTTTATATCAATATATTCACCTGATTTTTTACTAAAAGAACAAATATTTACTTTGTTATTAAGTGAGATAGCATGAGCTATTGCACTACCCCACTTACCAGAACCAATTACGCTAATCATCCAAGCTTAGCCTTTAAAAGCTCATTTACTTTATTTGGATTAAAAGCTCCTTTGCCTTCTTTCATAGTCTGCCCTACAAAAAATCCAAACAATTTATCTTTACCCGACTTATATTCAGCTACCTTATCTGCATTCTTAGATAATATTTCATCTATTATTGCATTAATAGCACCATCATCACTAACTTGTTTTAATCCTAGTTTATCAATAGCATCACTTACACTTATATCGTTTTCAAACAAATAAGCTAAAACATCTTTGCCTGCTTTATTTGATATTTCACTATTTTCAATAGCTTTTATCAAATCTGCTAATTTTTCTTTTCCCACAGGAGAATTTGTTATATTTAATTCACCTTTCAATAAACCCATTAATTCTACACTTAACCAAGTTGTACTAAGTTTTGGAGAACAACCTGATTTTATTAAATATTCAAAAAACATAGCCATTTCTAGTGAGCTTACTAAAACCTTAGCATCATCTTCTTTTAGCCCATACTCGCTAACATAACGAGATATCTTCTCATCTGCAAGTTCAGGAATTGCAACATTAATCATATCAGCACTAGCAAATACAGGTAATAAATCAGGGTCTGCAAAATATCTATATTCAGCAGCTTCTTCTTTGCTTCTCATAGGTTTTGTAACAAGTCTTGTAGTATCAAATAATCTTGTTTCTTGAACTACTTCACTATCATACTTACCATCCATCCAAGCAGCTATTTGGCGTTCTTTCTCATACTCTATTGCTTTTTGAATAAATTTAAAACTATTTAAATTCTTAATTTCTACTCTTGTATAAAATTTATTATCGCCTTTAGGTCTGATAGATATATTAACATCACATCTAAAAGAGCCTTCTTGCATATTAGCATCACTAATATCTAAAAATCTTATAATAGAATGAAGTTTTTTAAGATAAGCTACAGCTTCATCAGCGCTTCTAATATCTGGCTCACTTACAATCTCAAGTAGTGGAGTTCCCGCACGATTTAAATCTACTAAAGAATTATCGTTTTCGTGAATATTTTTACCTGCATCTTCTTCAAGGTGAGCTCTAGTAATTCCTACTGTTTTTTTACCAAAATCACCTTCAATTTCTAATTTTCCACCTTCAACTATTGCCACATCAAATTGTGATATTTGATAAGCTTTAGGTAAATCAGGATAAAAATAGTTTTTTCTATTAAAAATACTTACTTCATTAATTTTTGCGTTAATTGCTTTACCAAAATATATAGCCTTTTGTAAAGCTTCTTTATTTAATACAGGTAAAGCTCCAGGCAATGCCAAACACACAGGGCAAACATTAGTATTAGCAACTTCACCAAAACTTGTCGCACAAGAACAAAAAATCTTAGTTTTTGTATTAAGCTGAGTATGAACTTCTAAACCAATAACTACTTCAAATTCCATTAATGCTCCTCATCAATTGCAATAGCACTAGCTATATATACATAAGTTAAAATCATAAATACAAACGATTGTAAAAATGCCATAAATGTTAAAAGAAAATATGGTGGAAGCGGAGCTACGATTGGAACTAAAGCCAAAATAACACCTAAAAATAAATCATCTCCTTTAATATTTCCAAAAAGACGGAAAGATAAAGAAACTATACGAGAAAAATGTGATATCACTTCAACAACAAACATAAGTGGAGCAATCACTTTAACGGGACCAAAAAAATGCTTGAAATACTTACAAAATCCTTGAGTTTTTATGCCTTCGTAATGATAGTATATAAAAACAATTATTGCTAAAGGAAGTGTTAAATTTAAACTAGCACTAGGAGCTTCAAATCCAGGAATTATACCTATTATATTGCTTACAAAAACAACTAATCCAAGAGTAGCGATTAAAGGAACATATTTTAAAGCTGCTTCCTTTGAGCCTAAAGTATCTTTACCCATAGATAAAACACCATCTAAAAACATTTCCATAATATTTTGAATACCTTTTGGAACTAATTGCATTTTAGAAGTTGCTAATTTTGCTAAAACCAAAATAATTGCAATAACTAAAACGAAATGAATTAAATAAGTAATCGCTTTATTGTCATCAGCTATAAAATCACTAAATAAAAATAAATTGTGCATTTATTATCCTTAAAATTTGAAAGTAATCTGCTGATTTTACAAAAGCTAATTTAGTATTTGGTTAATGTTTTTGTAAAAAATATGGAATATGATTTGCTTAATTTAAACATATTTAAAATAAGGAAAAATAATGAGATTTATGATATTTTTGATATTTATATTAAATTCCTTAATGGCTTCACAAATAAAAGATATAGCAAATATTGTTGGAGTTAGGGATAATGAGTTAATCGGATATGGTTTGGTTGTTGGTCTAAATGGTAGTGGAGATGGTTCTAGTAGCGAATTTACTATTCAATCAATTGCAAATATGCTAGGCTCTATGAATATCAAAATAAGCCCTGATGATATTAAAAGTAAAAATACCGCAGCAGTTATGATTAGTGCAAAATTACCTGCCTTTGCAAAAAGTGGGGATAAAATTGATGTAAATGTAGCTTCATTAGGCGATGCTAAAAGTTTAAAAGGTGGAACACTTTTATTAAGTGCTTTAAAAGGTGTTGATGGGAATATTTACGCATTAGCTCAAGGAGCGCTTAGTATAGATAGTAGTGGCAAAGGTGCTAGTATGACAAATGCAAAAATAACAAATGGAGCTAGTATAGAAAGAGAAGTTAATTTTGATTTTAACAATCAAGAAAGAATTACTCTAAGTCTAAAGCAAAATGATTTTGCACTAGCGAGTAAAATAAAAAACGCAATAAATAAAGCTTATGATTTAGATATAGCAAAAGCTACAGATGGTAAAACAATAATAATAGAAAGACCAGAAGAAGAAAGTGCAGTTGATTTTATAGCAAAAGTATTATCGCTAGATGCTGGAGAAATAAACGCAAATAGTAAAATCATAATAAATGAAAAAACAGGAACGATAATAAGTGGAATTGATGTAGAAGTTAGTCCTGTTTTAATATCTCATGGAAATATAACAATTAAAATTGAACCTAAAAGACCTTATGAACTAAAAGACAATGAAGTTGATTTAAAAGATGGTAGTGTAATTGATACTAGCTCAAATATTTTAAGAATTACTAACGATAAAATAACTTTAGCAAATATCACTAGAGCCTTAAATAAACTAGGTGCAAGCCCTGCTGATGTAATAACGATTATTAAAAATTTAAAACAAGCTGGGGCAATTAATGCTGAATTGGAGATTTTATAATGGATATATCAAAAATTTATGAAAATACATATAAAAATACTCTACCAAATACAAATACCTTAATAAAATTAAGCGAAGATAGTAAAAATAATTTTTCTAATTTATTAGAAAAAGAAATTAATAAAATAGAAAATAAAAAATCTCATGAAATTTTAAATTCTAATTTAATAAACCAGCCAAATACTGCAAAAGTAGATGAAAAATTGTTAAAAGAACAAACAGATGCTTTTGAAGCATTTATGATAAAAAGTGTCCTTGATATTAGTCTTAAATTAGAAAATCCACTATTTGGAAAAGACGCTGGAGATGATATTTATGGCTCAATGTATAATGATGCTATGAGTAAGGCTTTAAGTGGTGGGCTTGGATTTTCTGAAATGCTATTTAATTTTTTAAAAGAAAGGCTATAAAGTTTTTTAAACTAATTCCGATATAGTATGCAAATATTATAAAAAGGTTGAAAAATGTTAAACTCACTTAGTTCATCTATGGTATATTCAAGCCAAGATATTATGAAGCCAAAAGCTACAAAAAGTGAAAATGTTGATAAAACTGAAGTTAAAGAAACCAAAAGTTCTTTGAGCCCAAAAGCAGCTGCTATAGCTGAGCAAATTGCAAATGGAACTTATAAAATTGATTTAAAATCTACCGCAAATGCAATTGCAAATGAGTTATGCTAATGATAGAAAAAAGACTAGCTACTGCTAATAATCTTTTATTAAAAATTATTAGCATAACAGAACAAGGAATAAGTGATATTAAAGAAGCTAGAAAAGACAGACTTGATATTCAAAATAAGGAAAAAGTAGAAGCACTTAATGCTTTTTTAAAAGAAAAGCAAGCTTTAGATAATGCCTTACTTGAATTAGCTACTAAAAATAATGGTAATTTATCAGATTTATTAAGTGAAAAATCAAGCGATTTATTACAACAATTAAAATTTAATTTAAATTACTTATTAGCAAAAAACAAAGAATATGCAAAATATGTGCTAAGTGTTAAAGAATTTTATGATTCTTTACTTGAAGAAATGTTAAAAGATAGCATAGAAACTAACGGATACAAACAAGAATTTAAAAGCACAACAACACTAAATCATAAAATATAAATATCTTTTAAAAGATATTTATACAGCTGATTTGCTTTGCCATTTTTTACTTTTCCAACGATATGTATTAGCAAGTCCTCTTAAAAGTTCATCAACTACAAAAGCACCCCATATTCCAACCATGGCAAAATGTAAATGTATCCCTAACATATAAGCTAAAGGAACACTAACTCCCCACATAAAAACAATTCCAGCATAAAAAGGAAAGGCAGCATCCCCACTAGCCCTTAAAGAATTAACCATTACTATATTTAAAGCTCTTGAGCTTTCTAAGAAAAAACTTATTATAAAAAGCGGTTTTATAATATTTATTAATTCATTGCTTAAACTAAGTGCTTGAAATATATAATCTTGAATTAAAAAAACAAAACTAGCATATACTAAACTACAAATTATTGCAATTTTTAATACTTTAAAACTTTGTTTATACGCTTTTTCAAATTCTTTTGCACCAACTAGCCTACCGATGATTATCTCATTAGCCACACTTAATGCAGAGCTAGTAGTAAATATAAACATTGAAATTTGAAAAAATATACTTTGAATACTTAAAGCATCTTTTCCTAATAATCCAACAAAAGCGAAAATAACCATATATTGTGCTGACCATAGTAGATTTTCTCCTGCACTAAAGCCACCTATTGTCAAAATATTTTTTAATATTTTTTTATTAATTTTAAAAAATAGCTCAAAATAAATCTTAAGTTTTGCAATCTTAAAATATATATAAACTAACATTGCAAGGCTTACTATCCTAGAAATTACACTTGAAATTCCCACTCCAAATAAGCCTAAATCATATTTATACAAAAATATAGCATTAAAAACGATATTAACTGCATTCATAATAAGCGATACAATCATTAATTCCTTAGCCTTAGCATAAGTTCTAATTACAGATGATAAAGCTATATTTAAGCAATCTAACAATATTACATAAGCTATAGTTTGTAAATATATTAATGAATAATCAAATATATCATTAGGAACATTTAACAACTTAAGCATATTGCCATCAAAAAAATTAATTATAAAAAATATCAAAATACCTAAAACCATATTAAAAGATATACTAATATGAGCTGACCTTATTGCTAAGTTTTTGTTATTAGCACCTAAAGCTTGAGATATTAATACACTTGAACCAATTGAAAGGAATGAAAATATAGTTGTAGCTATTATAAAAATCTGATTTGCACTACTCATAGCTCCTATTAAAAACACATTGTATCTACTAATCATAATAGTATTTATGACAATAGAACTAAAACGAAGTAGCATTTCTAAATAAATATTTAAAGATAATTTATAAAAATTAATTTCTTTCATAGCATTACTTAGGACTAAATGAAATTCTTAAAGAATTTCATTTAGGAATTATTTTCTTGATAAATAGTTTGTATCAAATTTATTGTTTATAAAATCAGGATTTTCCATCATAGAAATATGAAAATCTTTTGTAGTTTTAATACCACTTACTATTAATTCTTGTAAAGCACATTTCATCTTATGAATTGCCATCTCTCTTGTAGGAGCCCAAACAACAAGCTTACCTATCATACTATCATAAAACGGAGGAACGCTGTATCCTTGATAAACATGGCTTTCCATTCTCACATTTGCACCTGCAGGAGCTGTATATCTACTAATTGTCCCAGGACAAGGTGTAAATGTTTTAGGGTCTTCTGCAGTAATTCTGCACTCAATTGAATGACCTTTAAAATTTATCTCTTCTTGTTTAGGTAGAGCTTTTCCTTCAGCTACATTTATCATATGACGAATAATGTCTTCTCCACTACACATTTCACTTACGCAATGCTCAACCTGTAATCTTGTATTCATTTCAATAAAATAAAAATTTTGATAATCATCTAATAAAAACTCAAATGTCCCTGCACCTTCATATCCAATAGCTTTAGCTGCTCTTATAGCAGTTTCTAATAATTTTTCTCTAGTAGCTGGCTCTAAAATTCTAGCTGGACTTTCTTCTATTAGCTTTTGATGTCTTCTTTGCATAGAACAATCACGCTCACCTATATGAATAACATTTCCAAAACTATCTCCTATGATTTGCACTTCAATATGGCGTGGATTTTTAATGTATTTTTCAATATACATTCTACCATCACCAAATGCACTTGTAGCTTCGCTTTCAGCAGACCAATATGCTTTTTCTAAATCAGTAGCCTTTTCAACCACACGCATACCACGACCACCACCACCTGCAGCAGCTTTTAAAATAACAGGATAGCCCATTTCTTCAGCTAATTCTTTTGCAACTTCTACTCCACTAATAGCCCCATCACTACCTGGGATTACTGGAACACCTGCTCTTTTCATAACTTGTTTAGCTTTACTTTTATCACTCATAGTATTCATAGCTTCTACACTAGGACCTATGAATTTAATATTATGACGCTCACAAATTTCTACGAAATTTTGATTTTCACTCAAAAACCCATATCCAGGAAAAATCGCATCAGCACCACATAATTCAGCAGCACTAATAATTGATGGGATATTTAAATAACTCTCGCTTGATTTTGGACCACCAACGCAAATACTAGCATCACAATATTTTAAATATAAAGCGTCTTTATCAGCACTAGAATATATACAAATAGCTTCTTTACCCATTTCTTTAATCGTTCTAATAGCTCTTAGAGCTATTTCTCCACGATTAGCAATTAAAATCTTTTTAATCTCTCTCATTGCAACCTACTTATAGTTTTTCAACTGCAAATAATTCTGTTCCATACTCCACAGGTTGTCCATCTTCTACTAAAGCGCTTACGATTTTGCAATCAAATTCAGCTTCAATTTCATTCATAATTTTCATAGCTTCAATAATGCAAATTGTATCGCCTTTTCTCACTGTTTGACCAACTTTTACGAAACTAGCTGCCCCTGGACTTGGTGCTTGATAAAATGTTCCTACCATTGGGCTTGTAATTGCTGGATGAGTGTTTTTAGCAGGTTGTGCTTCATTTACTACATTTACATTAATTGGTGCTGGAGCACTTTGTGGCATTACTGCAGGAATTGGTGCGCATTCAACAACCGTTCCTTGCTTTTCTAAGCTAATTTCAAAATCGCCTTCTTTGATTTTGATTTTGCCTATATTTGCTTGAGCAAACATATCTATTAATTCTTTTATTTCTTCTCTTTTCATTTTCTCTCCTGATATAAAATTCTGACAATTTTAATGTTATAAATATAACAAAAATAAAATTATAACTTATAATAGCATATACTTTTAATTTCGTGTTTCAAATTCTCACATTTTTTAAAACTCGTTAACAATATTTATTATGCTTTTAAATTCTTTTTCAATATTTTCACTAAAAGAAAAATTATGAATATAAATATGCAAATAATTATCTTTATAAAAAAGACTTATTTTGTGATTAATAAGTTTTGCATTATTACTAATAATATCTAATTTCTTAGGATTTAAGAATTTAAAAACTTCTAAATTATTATTAGAATACAATTTAAAATATTTATTAAAATCTACATTATCAAGTAAAATTAAAGGCTCTTTAACTCCTAAAATATCCTTAATATCGCTATTACTAACTATTATAAAATCTTTCATTTTTATATTTTTTTTACGAATATAAATTCCTTTAAAAATATCTTTTTCTCTTTTTTTATCTTTTTGTGTGTAATAAGTATTTTTAATATTAACCTTTAAAATATCTAAATCATCTTTATTATAAGCAAATTCTATATTTACACTTTCACTATTAATTATGCCTTTTTTAATATCGCTTATATTTGATATTTCATTAAAATTATTGCTAATAAAAAATGGTTTGATTATATTTTTATACTGAATATAGCTAATAAAAAATGATAAAATTATAATAAATACTATCAAAATAAACATTATATAAATATTTTGAAATTGCCTAGCAATACCCCAAATTAAATATATTGCCAAACACACAATACAAATTATTCTAAAAACTTTTAAAAACTCTATCATTTTGCCTCATTAAATTCTTTTATAATTCTTAAAACACTTTTAAATTCATTCTCAATATTAGAAGAAAATAAAAAATTATGAATATAAATTTCTAAATATTCATCACCATAAATCACACTAAATCTATGATTTATATATTTTGCAGCTGTTACGATATTTCTTAATTTTTTAGGATTTAAAAATTTAAAATCCTTAACCATATCACTAGGATATAAAATAAATTTTTTATTAAATTCTACATTATCACTCAAATAACTAATCTTTTGATTAAATAAAATTCCATTATTAAAATATAAAAATAACAATCTCCTATTAGCAAAAATACCAAAATTATTATGAATTTTTTTCTTAACCCTTATATAAGTTCCAAAAAAATCAATACTTAAATACTTAATCTTAACATCAAACATACCTATACTATCAACTTTTAAAAAAGAACAAAACAAAATATCTAAACCATTTTTTCTATAAGCATTAAAAATATAAGCCCTATCAGAAGCTATTAATGTATCTTTATATTTTTCCTTATCTTCAATCAAAACGAAATTATGTTTATAAAAAAACGGCAATACATATAAAAAAAGATTAAGAGTATAAATTAATAAAGCAAGTAATATTAAAGATACCGCTAAATATAAAAAATGACTAAAATGAATTAAATTCATATCCTTACTAATATAATAATCATCTATTGCTAAACATAATTTATAAAATGCAAAAACAACTAAAACTATAAAAATAAGTTTTAATGTTTTAATCATTTAAATAAATCTTTTACATTAGGATTGCTTTTAATTTCATCTTTTACTTCATAAAAATCAGCTTTTATAAAATTAAAAGCATTAGCTATTAAATTATTTGGAAAACTCTCGCAATAATTGTTATAACTTGTAACTGCCGAATTATAAGCTCTTCTAGCAGCACTAATTTGCTCTTCACAATCTTTTAAAGCATTTAAAAGATTATTAACACTTGAGTTTGCCTTTAAATCAGGGTAATTTTCAAGTTTTATATTTAAATTCCCTAAAGCTTTGCTTAGTTCGTTATTTAAAGCAAATTTTTCTTTAGTATTATTTGAATACATAGCATTTTCTCTAAGTTTTACAATATTTTCTAAAGTATCTTTTTCGTATTCAAAATAAGCTTTTATAGAAGCTATTAAATTAGGTATTAAATCATATCTTTGCTGAAGTTCAACATCAATACTTGAATAAGTATTTTTTACATCATTTCTTCTTGCTATTAAAGAATTATAAGTAAAAATAACCATAATAATTACTAAAAACAAAATAGCCAAAATCACATAAATTATTTCCAAAACTAACTCCTTAAATATTTTTCAATTTCATTTTTAAATTCTTGTATCTTTTCATCTATGTTAAACTCATCAAAATACTCTAAATGAGCTATATTTACGCCCGTATAATTATAAATAAACTCATCAAGTCTAGTATCAATCTCGCCAATCATCACAACACAAACAATATCAAAACCATTATCTTGCAATGCTTTTATACTTAAAATCGTATGATTTATCATACCCAAATAATTCCTAGCAGCTAAAATTACTTTACGCTTATGTTTTTTCATAAAATCAATCATAGTTAAATTATCATCAATAGGACAAAAAAGACCCCCAGCTAATTCAATAATCATTTTATCATCATCAGGCAAGATTAAATCATTTATAGAATATTCAATATTATCAACTTTTTTTGCTATGTGTGGTGATGCAGGAGTATTTAAAAATATCCCTTCTTTATGAACTTTTACATTCTTTACAAAACGCCTTAAAATATCGCTATCTTTATTACAACCTGCTTGAACTATTTTAAAATAAGAATAATTAAAAGCTTTACACAAAGCAACACATAAATGAGTTTTACCAGCGTCAGTATGAATGCCACATATATACATTTTTATCCTTTTTAGTTAGAATAAATTGTATTTTAACAAGTAAAGGATATAAAATGAAAGAAATATTTTTATGTTCAATTTGCAATGTAAAAAGTGGAAATTGTAGCGAAGATTGTGCGTATTGCACCCAAAGTAAGCATTATAATACAAATATTAATGTATATGATTATAAGGATATTAATACTATTTTAAACGAAGCAAAAATAGCTAGTGAAGCTGGTGCTTTAGGATTTTGCCTTGTTACTTCTGGTCGTGGAATTGACAGTAAAAAGCTAGATTTTATTGCAAGAGCAGCAAGTGCTATTAAAGAAAGTGGCTTACATTTACACCTAATTGGCTGCAATGGAAGAGCTAGTTATAAGGATTTAGTATTTTTAAAAGAGCATGGAATAGATAGTTATAATCACAACCTAGAGAGCGCCAAAAGCAATTTTAAAAATATCTGCACAACTCATACTTATGAAGAAAGATATGAAACTAATCAAAACGCTATAAATGCTGGGCTTGGCATTTGCTGTGGTGGGATTTTTGGCTTAGGCGAAAGCGATGAGCAAAGAGCTGAATTACTTGACGCTCTTGCGACTTTAAAGCCGCACACAAGTCCAATTAATTTTTATATAAAAAATGAAGCTTTAAAAATCAAGGCTAAAGAAATCACCAAAGAAGAAGCTATTAATATAATAAAACTTGCAAAAGAAAAACTACCAAATACAAGACTAATGGCTGCAGGTGGTAGAGAATTTGCATTTAAAGATGATTTTAAAGCTATGTTTGAAGCAGGGATAAACGCTATCGTGCTAGGAGATTATCTGACTACAAAAGGCGAAGAAAAACATAAAGATGTAGAACTCATCTTAAAAAGTGGCTATGAAGTAGCTAAGAGTTGTTAAAAATTTTATGGAATTTGAATTTTAAATCCAAATTCCATAAATAATTTATATAAAAATTTTTATATTTTTTTTAAAAAATTCAAAATACTATTAAATTAATATTTATTTTATTTGTTACAACTTAAGATACCCCCCCCCATTGACACATATTAAATCATTGCTATATAGATATTTAAAGGCTTAAGAATAAAAAGTAAATTTTATGCTAATATACGGAGCTTAATTTAGAAATTATTATCAATAGGAGAATGAGAATGAAAATATCTCAAAAATTAGCAATTATAATTGCTGTGTCTTTAGTGATTTTATGCTCTAGTATGATTTATTTATCAAATAGTGCGATGAAATCAATTAGCGATGATACTGATGTATCTATTGAAAAATTAGTCTTAGACGATGCTTTAAAAACTGCTCAAAGCGTTGTATATAGTGTAAATCATATGACAGACCAGTTATATTTAGATTTAAAAAGTAAAGGCATTAGTAAAGAAGTATCATACAATAACACCATAAAATACTTAAGCAATATGGATTTACATAATAAATTAGTGAATTTTTTCGCAATGGATGAAGATGGAACCTACCTAGTTCATTATGTTCAAGCAAGAATTGGTAAAAATCATATAAATGACAAAGATATTTATGGAAAATACTTTATTCAAGATTTAATCAAATCATCAGCAAACCCAGATGGTGGATATGTTAAAACTAAGTTTTTTGATTCTATGATTAACAAAGAAAGAAATGTATTAATATACGCTCAAAAAGATATAGGTATGGGAATTATCTATGCTTGCACCGTGGATTTAGATGAAGGAATGAAAGAAATACAAAAAATCAACGACGATATGAACTCTCACATAAATGAATTTGGAATCAAATTTATAACATACGCAGTGATTATTGGGATAATAATACTTGCTATATTAATTTTCTTTGTATTATTTCAAATCTCTAAACCACTTAATTATCTTACAAGTAGAGCTACTGAATTAAGTAGTGGAGATGGAGATTTAACTCAAAAATTACCTGTAAATGGTAAAGATGAAATAGCAGCAACAAGTAAAGCCATTAATGATTTTATAGAAAAAGTTAGATTATTAATCGTAGATGCTAAAAATATAAGTAGCGAAAATGCTAGTGTAGCAAATGAGCTTTCTCAAAGTTCTTTAAATACAGGTCAAAGTGTTGAGCAAAGCTCTGTGATAGTAAGAGATGTAGCTAATAAAGGAGATAGTGCAAACTCTACTCTAGCAATCGGAGTTAAAGCTGCAGAAGATGGCAAAAACCAATTAGTAAATGCTCTAAAATATATAAATGATGTAAATAAATCTATTTCAGAATTAAATACAAAAATTATGCAAAGTGCGAATTTAGAAGCTGAAGTATCAGATAAGATAGTAAGACTTAGTCAAGATGCTGATAATGTTAAATCTATTTTAGAAATGATAAATGATGTAGCAGACCAGACTAATCTACTTGCATTAAATGCTGCAATTGAAGCAGCAAGAGCAGGAGAGCATGGGCGTGGGTTTGCCGTAGTAGCTGATGAAGTAAGAAAATTAGCAGAAAGAACCCAGCATTCATTAGTAGAAATAAACGCAACAATAAGTGTTATAACACAAGGTATAGAAGATGCAAGTGGTCAAATGAGCCTAAATGCAAAAAGCATTGGAGAACTGACAAAATTAGCTGATAATACTCAAAAAACTATGAACGATATGAATGAAGCTATGAATAATGTAATAGGAATTTCAAATCAAACCGTAGATGATTATATAAACACTAGCAAGGTTATGGATGATATATTATCAGGAGTTAATAATATCAATAAAATAACTCACGAAAACGCAAGAAGCGTAGAAGAAATAGCAGGAGCAGCAAATCATCTTAGTAACATTACAGAAAAATTAAACTCAAAACTAAATGAATTTAGAACTTGAGTAAATCATTTGCTAGCACTAACGAAAATGGCGTGGTAGTTTAAGGTATTGTGATATTTATCATTAAAGATTTTTAAATCATTTTTACCTAAAAATACCCCGCTAAAGGCATTTACTCCACTAAGTTTTAAATGCCTAAAAAGCTCAACTTAAAATAAATATTTATATATTTTAAATAATACCATTATAATAAAATTAACAAAATATCTAAATCAAAGGTTAGTAAAGCTATATTTAAAATCGTGTTAGAAGATTATCTAACCACAAAAGGCGAAGAAAATATAAAGAATGTAGAACTAATCTTAAAAAGTGGCTATGAAGTAGCTAAGAGTTGTAAAAATACCCCATTAATGGGGTATTAAAGCCAAATACAATTTATTGTAAGAACACTAACTGGCATTCCTATAATTTGAACATCAAACTTTAAACTACTTTCAACCATAGTAGAAGCATTATGAATTCTAAATGAAAATTGCCACCCATTATTTAAATAAAGCTCTAGTGTGTTTTTACTATCTTTTTTGAAATCTAAATAAATGATTTGATTTGGCAAGCATACCAAAGGAACTTCAACTTGACTTTTCTTGCCTAAATCTCCGTGCATATTATAAGCTTGTATTTGAGTTGTTTGTTTCTTATCAATACTTATTAATTTATAAAAGTCAAATTCTCCTAATAAATATTCCACCATAGATTTTGCAACTTTTCCTTGATTTAAAGCATATTGTTGTAATATCTCGTTTCTAAAAGCATTTAATAATGAAATATATACATCATCTTTATTATGCAATTCGCTCCATTTTAAGCCTTTGCTATTATCTAAAAAATCAAAAATTGGTTTAATCTCATTCCAGTAATTATCAGAACATTTAAACCCGTACCATTTTTGACCAAAATCTAATTTTTTTGATAATCTTGAATGTTTTACAGCAAAATGATTATGCTTAATACTCAGTCCAATTTCCCAACTAATATCATTTCTTTTTATTAAAACATCTCTTACATCAGCATCCTTACCTTTATCATCTGATTGAATTGAAAGCTCCACCTCATCATTACTATTTTCTAAAATCAATGGTTCTAGTTCAAAAATTTTGCCTATTCCAGCTAAGGCGCTAGTTTTATACATATCTTTTTCAATATCATTTAAACTATCCCAAGCTTTTTTAGCTGCTTTGTAACTGCTATTTTCAATCACTTTTACTTTTCTATGTTTGCCTATTTCATACTCTAAATTAATTAAATAAGCAAATTCATAAGCTCTTCCTTGATTATTACTTTTATTACTCATTAAACTCCTTTTAGCAAATTATTGATAGCTTTTGCCATTTCATAAGCTAAATTAATCGGAACAGCATTACCTATCATTTTATAACCATCTTCAAGTTTATCGTAATAAAATTTAAAATTATCATCAAAACCTTGAACTCTAGCACACTCTCTAACACTAAGTCTTCTATATAAACTCTCAAAACCTTCTTTGAAGATATGTTTATTTTTATCCACTTTTGGCATTTTTGGAGCTTGTGGGTGTAATTGAGCTTGTCTTCCAGAAGCTTGAACGGTAAATGCTGGCTCGTTCCAAGTTCGAACCCTATTTCTACTCATAAAAATACTAGAATAAGAACCTATAAAATATTCATGATTCGGTATTTTACATTTATCACTATTCGATTTATTGTTATCTAAAGCAGGTATGGCACTATCTTTTAAATCATATATTACATCTTTAAAAGTTATTTTGTTTTTATATGGTAATGGTGTAATAAATCTTAAATTCAAATCTTTCCTAAAACCTACGTAAAAAACCCTTAACCTATCTTGAGCTACTCCATAATCACTTGCATTTACAACATTTACAAATACATCGTAACCAGCATTTTCAAACTCATAAATTATATTTTTCACAGCTTCACTATGTCTTTTTGACATCATACCTTTTACATTTTCAGCTAAAAAAAAATTAGGCTTTAAGGCTTTTAAAATTCTAATATATTCATAAAAAAGCTGTCCTCTAGGATCATCAATACCCTTCAATGTTCCTGCTTCACTCCAAGATTGGCACGGAGGTCCACCGATAATACCATCACATTTTGGAAGTTCATCAATTTTTACATCTTTAATATCCTTTTTTATAAGCTTTACTTTATGATTTTTTTCATAGGTTTCCCATATACTTTTATCATATTCATTAGCTACAAGTATCTCAAATCCAGCTTTTAAAAACCCCAAATCAAGACCACCGGCACCTGAAAATAAAGATATTATTTTTCTACTCATATTCTTCTTTCTTGATATTTTTATTTAATTCTACATTATTTTTTTAATTATTAGCACTAACGAAAATAGCGTGGTAGTTTAAGGTATTGTGATATTTATCATTAAAGATTTTTAAATCATTTTTACCTAAAAATACCCCGCTAAAGGCATTTACTCCACTAAGTTTTAAATGCCTAAAAAGCTCAATACTTGAGCTAAAATTTAGCTCATAATCTTTCTCAAAAATCTTTATATTTTTATAATGTGGCTTTAAAATCTGCTCTATTTCATCAATATTTAAATACTCAAGCCCCACACCAAAATGCTCATTAATTTGCCAAAGATTATTCACTCCAAAAGTGCTAAAAATTAGCTTAGAATTTGATTTAGGAATTTCATTTATTAATTTTGCTAAATCAAGCCACTGAAAACACGCATTTGAAATAACTAAATCAAAATCCATTTTAGCTAAAAATGAGTTTTCAAAATCTCTTAAATCGTGCTTTACGAAAATAAATTCCTTACCATAATCACAGCTAAAATCATTAATATCCACGCAATAAAACTCACTAAATTCTATCTTTTTAGCTACCATTTTGCTAAACTCGCCCCTATTTGAGCCAAGCTCAAGCACCCTATCAAAACGCCCATTTATTTCGCTAAGCAAAACTTCTCTCATATCATTTTGCACGATAGCATTTTTAAAATAAGTATCTTTTGCTCTTAAAAAACTTTTCATATTTCATCCCAGCTTAAAAACTCATCAAAGCAAAAATGAGAAGCATTGATTTTATTAATATTTTTAAAGCTTTTTAAAAGTGCATTTTGTGGGAAAATTTTATCATCATTTGATGAGTATGCCAAATCATAATCTTGCCAAATACAAGGCTTTTTAGAAATTTCTATAATACTTAAAAGCTCATCTTTAGGATTTTGATTAAATGCCTTATTTATCCCGCCACAATTATTTAAAAAGCTTTCTTTATCAAATCTTTTAGCCGTAATTTTAAAAAGCTTTTCGCTAATTCCCAACTCATCATCAATACCTTTTATAGTGCCATTTATCGCTATTTTTTGCACGATATTAAGCGAACTTAAATCACACTTACAAGATACCATAACACCCATTGAAAAAGCGATTAGTTTAATGTTTTTATAAGTTTTACAAATCTCTAAAAATCCTAAATCAAATTCCAAATAATCATAAACCATTAAAACATCATTTTTAGAAGCTAAATTATAAGCACTCGGTAAAAAGCCAAAACCACCAAAAAACAGCACCAAATCACTAGAATTATTTTTATGTAAAAACTCAAATTTCATAAAAAGCCTTAGCAAAATTATCTAAATCGCTAAAATCCATACTAGCATTTATTGATAGTCTTATTCCTGTATCTTTAATAGCTACGGTTGGAGTTTTTATACTTGGAGCAAAAAAGCCTTTTTGCATAAGTTTTGCCGAGTAAAAATTAGCTTTTTCATTATCTCCTAAAACTATCATTTTTATATAACTAACGCCCTTTATTTTATCTTTTAGCAATTCATTTAAATATGAGCTAAGATTTTGTAAATGCTCTCTTAATTTATCAAAATTAGCCAATTTTGAAAACACAAAATGCGAATAAGCTACATTAATAGGCGGTAAAGCGGTTGAATAAATTAGCCCCCTAGCCTTGTTTATAAAAAAATCTTTTGCTTCTTTTGAGCAAATCATCGCAGCACCCATACTAGCAATGCTTTTACCAAATGTAAGAACTAAAAAATCAATGTCTTTTAAGTATCCAAGTCCAAGCCCATTAATGCCAAGCGAGCCAACACTATGTGCTTCATCAACATAAAGCATAATGTTTTTATATTTTTTCTTAAGTTCTAAAAGCTTATCAAGTGGTGCAAAATCTGCGTCCATACTATATAAACTCTCGCAAATTATTATGATTTTTTCATAATTTAAATTCGTTTGCAATAATTTTTCTAAATCATTTATATCATTGTGTTTAAAGCGTTTAAAATTAGAATGCTTTATGCCATCAATAATACTTGCATGAACTTTTTTATCGGCTAAAAAAAGCGTATTTTTTAAAGTAGCTAAAGCACTTAAACAACTATAATTTAGCAAAAACCCACTGCTAAATAAAAGCGCTTCATTTTTATATAAAGACGATAAGTATTCTTCAAACAAAAAGTATTCATCTCCACCGCCACCAAGACTTCTACTAGCACTTGAGCTAAGTGCAAAATGATTTTTTAAAAACTCTCGTTCAAGCTCACCGCTACTTGCAATTCCTAAATAATCATTACTAGCAAAATTAAGCAGTCTTTTATCATTAAAAATCACAAATTTACCATCATTTTTAAATCTTTTTAGTTCTCTAAAATTATTTTCTTTTTTTAATTCATTTAATAAGTTTTGCATTTTTATCCTTTATAATAATTTTAATTAAAATTTATAAAGGAGTTATAAATGCAAGAAGAATTAGTAAAACTTGATTTAGCACATATTTGGCACCCTTGCACGCAAATGAAAGAGCACGAATTTGTGCCATTAATCCCTACAAAAAGGGCAAAAGGTGTGTATTTATATGATTTTAATGATAAATCATATATTGATTGCGTTAGCTCTTGGTGGGTAAATCTTTTCGGACATAGCAATGATTATATAAATAGCAAAATTTACGAGCAATTAAACACCCTAGAGCATATCATAATGGCTGGATTTTCTCACGAAAGCATTATAAGATTATCAAAAAGACTTACTGATTTACTACCAACTAAGCTTAATAAATGCTTTTATGCTGATAATGGCTCAAGTGCTGTTGAAGTAGCACTTAAGATGAGTTTTCATAAAAATCTTTTGCAAGGAAAATTAAAAAACAAATTTTTATCACTTAGTAATTCATATCACGGAGAAACGATAGCTGCACTAAGCGTAAGCGATGTTGAACTTTATAAAAAGACTTATAAACCACTTTTGCTTGAATGCTTAAACACTCCTGCACCAAGTGGACTAGATTATGAAAATGAATTAAAAGAGCTTGAAAAATTACTTGAAAAAGAGCATAAAAACATAAATGCCTTTATACTTGAGCCTTTAATTCAGTGTGCAGGTTCAATGAATATGTATTCAGCTAAGTTTATCAAAAAGGCTTGTTGGTTAGCAAAATCTTATGATATTGATATAATTTTTGATGAAATTGCCGTTGGATTTGGAAGAAGCGGGACTATGTTTGCTTTAGAGCAGTGTGAAATTGTGCCTGATTTTTTATGCCTTAGTAAAGGGCTTAGCGGTGGGTATTTGCCAATTAGCGTTGTTGTAACAAGCGATGAAATTTATAATGAATTTTATGCTCCATATAGCGAATACAAGGCGTTTTTGCATTCACATAGCTATACAGGAAATGCACTTGCTTGTGCTGCTGCGAATGCAACTTTGGATATATTTACTAAAGATAATGTTATAAATCAAAATAAAATCAAAAGCGAGTATATAAACTCACTTTGGCAAGGTTTTGCTGAGTTTAAGAGTGTGCGAAATGTTAGGCATCAAGGAATGGTGTTTGCATTTGATATAGAGCATTTTAATCCTAGATTTGGGCTTGAAGTATATCTAAAAGCACTTGAATATGGGTTACTTTTAAGACCACTTGGCAATACGATTTATTTTATGCCACCTTATGTAATTAATAATGATGAGATAAATTATGTAATAAATAGCATAAAAGAGATTTTGAGATTTAAGAATTTGAAATGAGAATTTCAAATTCTTAAAATTGTTTTAATGTTTTACTTTAGAGTTTCACTCCATTCTATTTCGGTTAATTTTTTAAGACTTTTTGCCATAAAACCACTATAAGTTTTACCTAAAATAACGCCTATTGCATAGTCTTTTCCAACCGAACAAATGCTACCTTTATCATTGTATTTAAAAGGTTCGTTAAACTCAATTCCTTCAAGCCTTGCATTTAGTCTTTTTGCTAGGTATTTTCCTTGCTTACAAGCAATTTGTGCAGTAGGTGCGAAATTTGAAACAATCGCTAAATCTCCTAAAACATAGCAATTATCAAAATTAGGTGCCATTAAATATTCATTTACTAAAACTCTATTATTTTTGTGATTAAAGCCACTATTTGCAATTACTTCGCTACCCTTAACGCCAGCTGTAAAAATTATAGTTTTTGCTTTTATATAATTATTTTCATCGTTTAAAAATAATTTATCATCAACTTTTTTGATTATTTTATGAGAGCTTAGAACTTTTACGCCTAGATTTTCTAAATAATTTCTAGCTTTTTTAGCTAAATCTTTAGTATAAACAGGCAAAATCTCATCCATTGCTTCAACCAAATATAAATTAATGCTAATTCCTAGATTTTTGCAAGTTGTAGCGATTGAGCCACAAAGCTCTACTCCGCTAAGCCCCGCACCACAAATAATTACATTTTTATTCTCATAAAGCTCAAGATTTTTATAAAGTGTTTCAGCAGTTTTTAAAGCGTTTTTATAATTTATAATATTTAAGCATTCATCAAGTCCATCAATGCCAAAGGTATTTACACTCGCACCAAGCCCAACATAAAGCTCATCATAATCATAATTTGCATTCTCGCAAATAACTTTGCCATTTTCAATACTTTTTACATTATCACAAATTAAAGTTATATCTTTAGGCAGTATGCTTTTTAGATTTATTACTATGTCTTTTTCGCTTTCTCTTGCTGCTATTTTGTGTAATTCTGTCGTTTTATAATGATAAGAATTATTGTTTATTAGTATAAATTCTGCTTTTCTTAGATTTTTCTTTTTAATCTTTTTAATTAGACTTAAATTTGCATACCCAGCACCTAAAAATACAATTTTTTTCATAAACTCTCCTTTAAAAATATTTAATAAATATTAAAATATTTTTACTTTAATTCATATTAAATATTAATAAAGTTTAAAATAAAATTTATATATTTTAAATTCAATCAAATAATTCAATTACAAAATTATCTAATTTCACTTGATTTGAATAATAAAAATACTTCGCTAAAACCAAAATACCAAGCAACTCTTCTATATTAGGATTTAAAAATTGTTGTATATATTCATTTTGATTTTTAATAATATTTTTTACTAATTTATCATTAGTTAAAGCATTATCCATTACATCTAAAATATCGCTAAAATCATCTTGAATTAATAAAAAATGCTCGTTAGGAATTAATTTTCCTTCCATAAACCAAGTTTCATATTTTAATCTTGGAGTAATTGCGATAGAATTTGAACTCATTATCCATTTAAGATTTGTAGCAACATCCCAACCCTCAAGAGAGATTATAAATTTATATTTAAGCTGCTCTTCCTTGCTTAAATAACCTAACCTATTTTTCTTATTTACATTACCTAGATTTAGTCTTTTACAATCTTTAAATTTATTAATAAAATCTATTCTATTTTGCTGAACACAAGCACCCCTAAAAACAGCCAAATCCACTTTATCTTTAAAATCATTTTTATCATTTAAAAAACAAAAATGTCTTCTGCTATCAAGCTTTAAAATCACATTTTTACTATCAATTGGTCTTGATTTTGTTATAGTATTTAAAAACTCGCTAGAACAATCATAAAAGAATTTATTTATCTTTAAATTTTTATGAAAATATTTGCTAACCTTGTAAAAATCAAAAGAATATGAAGTATTTTTTAATAAATTTTCGCCTAATTTAGAATGCTCTACATTTTCTATCTTTTTTAGCTCAAAAAAATCATTAATTTTATTGTAATAATTCAATCTATTTTTTATATGTAAAATCTCATCATTTTTTAACTTTTTTAAAGCATTTAATTTTGAAATTAATTGCATATTAAAAAACACTCTTGGAATACTTAAAGCACCAAGTCCTTTTAAATTCATAATTACTTTGCTAATAAATATTCCTTATTTTAAATTCTTATTTAGCTTTTCTATGCTTTTGCAAAGTGCGTTAATCAAATAATCAATATCGCTTAATTCATGAGTATAATGCAAACTTATTCTTAAAAATCCAGGCTTAGCATTGAAATTTTGATTATCCACATAATTTAATAAATCATGCGCATAAGGACCAGCACAAGCACACCCAGCACGAGTTTCTATCCCATAATCATCACTTAAAACCCTAGCTAAATCATAAGGGCTAACGCCTGTAGAATTTAGTGAAAATATAGGCAATCTATCCTTAATATTTGCAGCGTATAGTGTGATTTTGTATTTAAATTGCACTTTTTTAATAGCGTTTAAAAAATATTCTTTTAAAATATTTTCCTTTTCTTTAATCACTCCAAGCCCTATTTCATCTCTAAGTCTAAAAGCTAATTCACTTTTAATAACTTGTAAAATCGCAGGGGTTCCACCCTCTTCAAGGCTTTCAGCATCGTCTAAAAACTCATAATTGCTCCTACTAACATAGCCAACCGTCCCACCAGCTGCAAATGTAGGAATTTTGCCAATAAGCTCATTTTTAATAGCTAAAAATCCACTCGTGCCAACTCCGCCTAACATTTTATGTCCTGAAAAAAACAAAGCATCAAACGGAATTTCAATATTTTCATAAGGTATAGCCGAACTTGCATCAATTGCTAAAATCGCTTTATATTTTTTCGCAATTTCGCTGATTTTTGCAAGGTTTGCTCTAACTCCTGTGATATTGCTAACGGCATTAAAACTCATTATTATTTTTCTATTAGCGTTCTTTTTGCAAATTCTTTCAAGCTCGTATAAATCACTATTAAAATCCCTATGATTTAGCCTAATGCACTCGCATAAACCTTCTTTAAAACTAAGCTCATTTGAATGGTGTTCAATAGCACTAACAATTACTAAAGGCAAAGTATTTTTAGCAATATCATTAAAATAACGCTGTTTAATAAGCGGTGGAACATATATTCCTAATAATTCTTGAAATTTTTTAATAGCCGCAGTTGAGCCACTCCCACAAGCAATCAAGCTATAATTAGAATTTAATCCTAAGCTTTTTTTGATATAGCTTTTTGCGTCTTTATAGTATTTACTTGTTATTTTTGAATTTTTTGCACTATCTGAATGAGTGTTGGCGTATGTTTTTAAAATATTTTGCATTTTTAATTCAATTGATTTTAGTGCTAAAGCACTTGCTGTGTAATCAAAATATTTTGTATTTTCATCTAAAATTATGTCGCTTTTTAGCTCACTAATTTGCATTTTTGCCCTTTGTAAAAATAATTAAAGTAAAATTAGCACAAAAAAATTAAGGGGTAGTTATAGAATTTTTAGACTTTATTAAAAGATATCCGCATTTTTATTTAGACGAAGCGTTAGACTTTTATTCTGTGTTTGGAGATAAGAGTTTTAAACCTAGTTTAAATGATATTAATTATTATATACACGAGCTAGTAAATACATATAATCCTTACGAATTTGAAATAAATGAAAGCGAATGCAAGGCACTAATTCACTATGCTAGAAAATCTCGCTTGGAGTTTTCTATCAACAAATACGGCTCAAGATTTAAAGCTAGAAAGAGCTTTCACTCCTTGATTAATCGTGGTTTTTTAAGACTTGAATTAAATAATGATTTATTGAGTTTTAAGAGATTTTATCCACAAAATAAAGTTATTTTTAATTCTAATTACACTAGATTTTATTTTTATTTTTTAAAAGCAATGGAGAAAATAATTTTAAAAGATAAAGAATTAGCCTTAAGATTAATTAATGATAAATTTTATGAATATCAGTCGTTTATTTACGAGCAAATTGCTTGTGAGTGGTGCGAGAAGAAATTTAATATAAAAGGCATTAAGAGTATTTGGGGCAAAGATTATGAATGTGATATTTTTTATGATAATTACGAAATATCTTTATTAGGCGAAGTGAAATTTAATGGCAAAAAAATGTGTATTAGCTCGTATTCAAAACTCATTCAAAAGGCTAGATATTTGGGTTTTGAGCCTGATTATTTTATACTTTTTAGTAAAAACGGCTTTAGTAAAAAACTTCTAGCTTTAAATGATAAAAGACTAATATTAGCTAATCACGAAAATTTTAAAGAATTTATATAAATTATTTACTCAAATATTTTTTTATTTCTTCACTAATTGGGGATAGTTTGCCATCTTTTATATGAACTAATTTTATAAAAGCTTCAAAAATAGCTTTATCATCTTTATAAATTATTTGCTTTAATTCTAAACAATATTTATCAAATCCTACAAGAATATTTTTAACTTCTAAAATATCTCCTAATTTAGCAGGTGCTTTATAAATAGCCTTAATTTCTCTTAATGCAAAAGGATTTTCTTTTAATAAATCTTTTCCTTCATTAGCGAAAAACCATTCGCTCCTAGCTCTTTCACAATATTTTAAATAATTTGTATGATAGACAATCCCCATACAATCAGTATCTTCATAATAAACTCTAATTTGCATCCTAATCCTTAAAAGAGTATGGCTATAAGCCGGGTTTTGTCTTGGATAATCATTTATCTACTTACTATTTCACAATAGCACTCTAGCGAAGGGTTTAAAATATAAGATAAAAACCACCCCTTCTTGCTGCAGGTTGGGTTTATAAGCTGAATTGCTTTTACTCGCATAATCACTGGTGGGCTCTTACCCCGCCGTTTCACCTTTACCTAAAATTAGGAAGTTTATTTTCTGTTACACTTTCCCTTAGATTGCTCTAGCCATCTGTTAGATGGAACCTCATCTTATTGCAGCCCGGACTTTCCTCTTAATTAAAAGCGATTATCCACCATACTCTTACGCCATTTTAACTAAGCTTGTTTAAGATAAAGAAAATTAAAGGAGTAAAAAATGTATAAATATAATTTATATTATCCAGCGGGAAATACTACGGCTTTGGTTGTTGGAATTAATAACTTAGATTTTAAAAGTATAAATAATGAGATTTTAGCTAAGCATAAAGATGTTGAACAAGTTGGCTTTGTGCAAGATTATGAATTAAAAATGGCAGGTGGAGAGATTTGTTTTAATGCTTTAAGATGTGCGGGAAAGTATTTTTTAGATACTAATAATTTAAAAACTACAAAAATTAAACTAAATGATAAAGATTATTTATGCGGTATTAGTAGTAGTGATTTTATAAAAGATAATAATATTAAAAAACTATATAAAGATGATAATTTTTATTATTTAAGATTTAAAAATGAATATAAATTAAACAAGCTTGATGATGATATATATTATGTAGATTTAGGAGATATTTTTCATATTATTTATACGAAAAAATTAGATTTATCTAAAATTAATTTAAAAGAATTTGCATATTCATATTTAAAAGATAATGATTTTTTAGACAAAAAAGCAAGTGGTTTTATGTATTTACAAGGTGATTGTCTTGAGCCTATTGTCTGGGTAAGAGATATTAAGACTTTATTTTATGAGAGCGCTTGTGGGAGTGGGAGTTTTGCTAGTTATTTATATTGCAATGAAATTTTAGGTAAAAATTATTTAGCACTAAAACAACCTTCAAATGAGTATTTGTTTTTAAGAGAAGTTGATGGCTTTATAGAAATTAGCTCAATTATTAAAGATATTTTGTAAATTAATATCATATTAACATATATTTTATATATCAATTTAATAACAAATATCAAATCTAAAGGATAAAAATGTTTAAAAATATATTTTTAAAAACTCTTTTAAATATATTTTTATTAAATTATAAGGCAAGTTTAAGCACAGCAGATTTTTTTAAATTTTGGGGCATTTTACTTTTAATTTTAAGCTCTTATATATTTTTTGGTTTTTTAATGTTTAAAATGGGAGTAATTAAAAGTATTTTTACTTTTCAAGCATATTTTATAGACATATTGATACTACCATTTTTTAGCATATTATTTTTAAGTCTTATTTATAAGGCAAATTCTTGTAAATCTTGGTTATTTTGTGCTGGTTTATTTTTGATACCTTTATTTGTTTTACTTGTATTTTTTGGGGTATTTTATATAATATTAATATTTATTTTATATGTTATTATTATGATTTTTAATACAAATTCTACAAATCTTAATATACAATTACATAAAAAATCTTTAATTTTTAGGCTTATAACTATTTGTTTTTTAATTTTTATAGCATTTATATTCCCGCCTAATATAAAATTTATAAAATATGAATACGGAATTGATTATATTAGTTTTTTAACTTTTTTAAATTTTGCATTTTTAATCCCTAGTTTTGCTACTATTTTGATATATTTTCTTAAAAATTATAAAAGTTTAAAATAAGTGAATAATTTAATATTTCAACTTTATAAAATATAGCTATATATTTGATAGTAATATATAATTAATACTAGATTTTAAATTGAATTAGAATTTAAAATACTTAGGAATTAAAATAACTTAAAATTTTTTCTTTGTTTAAAATAAATTCTTTATCAATCTCTGTCATTTTTAATTGTGAAAAATCAAATTCATCATAAGGAATTAAATTATCTTTAGTTGCTAAATGAATACGAGATTTTTTCATTAACGGAAAATGAAGACTTATTATATTTTCTGCTTTTTTCCATTTATTTAAAGAATACAAAAATTCATAACCTTGATTATAATCCATATAAAAATGAGTATATTTATCTTTGTTTAATACCCAATGATCATCTCCTACTTTATAAAAATTCTTTAAAAAATATAATTTACCATCGCTATAATGCATATTAAGAGCAGGCAAATAAATACTATCAATAATGTTTTTTGGCTGTAATAAGGCTTTACTTAATGCAATCTCATTATAAATATGATCACAATCAATTTTAATCAACCAATCATTTAATGGAATTTTATTAAGCACAAAATTATAATAAGTATCAAGTCTAAATTCTTTTGATATTTTTTGTTTATATTTTTCTTTCCCTGCAGGAATTACTTTATAAGGATACTCTAAAGGAGTAAAATTTGGATTATTTTTGCAAAATTGTTTAATTACTTCACTAGTTCCATCGTCTTTACCAAATTCATCTAAGTGATAGCCTAGAACTCCTCTTGTAATACCCCCCCCCTCTATTGTTTTTAGCGTTGCCTCTATTGTTTCTATTTCATTATAAACCCTTATAAAAGCATAAGGATTTATAGTTTTAATATCATTATTAAATAAAGATAAAATCTCATACTTTCTTTTAATACAACTTCTTAAAATTTTATTATATATTTTCATAATAACTTACCTAAAACATCAATCCATCTTCTTCTTGTTGTTTTAATATGTCATTTCTACTTGCTTTTGGTAAAGGTGATTTATCTGTATAAAACCAAGTTTTACCATCAATTACTCTTTTTTCAACGCCTTTTGGTATATCAAAAGTTCTTTTAATATTTGGATTTTCTGCTAAATATTTTTGCATAAAATATCTAAATACAGGAGCAGCCGTTCTAGCACCACCTTCATAATATTTCATAGGCTTATTATTATCATTACCATACCAAGTTATTACTTGAATACTAGGCGTAAAACCTACAAACCAAGCATCTATACTTTTATTTGATGTCCCTGTTTTTCCAGCTACTTCAAGTCCTGCAATTCTTGCTGCACCACCAGTTCCGGCTGCGACAACATTTTTCATCATATCAATCATTAAATAAGCTTGTTCAGGTTTTACAAATTCTTCTGCTTCTTTGGTTTTTAACTCAATTTCATTACCAAATTTATCAGTAACTTTTGTAATCAATCTAATAGGTTGTTTTGTTCCATAATTTGAAATAATGCTATAAAGTTCAGCGTAATTATAAGGACTAACACCAAAAGAACCTAATCCTATTGATAAATCTTGTGGAACATTTGTAAAACCAAATTTAGTAATTGTTTGATGAACAAAACTAAGGCTAGTATCAAGTAATAAGTTAATTGTAGCTAGGTTTCTACTTTTTGTAAGTGCTTCTTTAAGAGTGATTAAACCATTAAAATCTTTTCCATAATTTTTAGGCTTCCAAATCATTTTCTTACCCTGTGCATCACGAGTTTCAAATACTCTCGCAATATCAGCAATCTCGCTAGCAGGTGAATAGCCAAGATTTAAAGCTGTAAGATATACAAATGGCTTAAAGCTTGAACCCACTTGACGATTACTCATAGTAGCACGATTAAAATTACTTTTATAATAATCAACCCCACCAACTAAAGCTAAAATATCCCCACTACTAGGCTCTGTAACTATCATAGCTCCATTGATTTGGTTTAAATCTATATCTTTATCTCTTTTGATAAGTTCATCATATCCGAACTTAATAGCTTCTTCAGCTATTTTTTGAGTATTCAAATCAACACTAAGTTCAACTCTATAACCACCTGTTTTAATGTCTTCAACTCCCATAGCTTGTAATTGTCTAATAGCTTCATCTATTACATAAGGAGCTTTATTTTGAGTTAAACTCTCATCATAAACAATTGGTTTTAAAGCTACATTTTGTTTATACTCAGCTTCACTAATCCAGCCTAAATCATACATTCTTTTTAAAACCGCATTAGCTCTTGAAAGCGATAAATCAATTCTTTTTGTAGGATCATATGTGCTAGGAGCTTTTGGTAAGCCAACTAGCATAGCCATTTCTTTAAGGCTAAGTTCGTTTAATTCCTTATGAAAATACCCAGCAGCAGCTGTTTTAATCCCATAATATCCATGCCCTAAAAATATAAAGTTTAAATATCTTTCTAATATTTGTTCTTTTGTTAGATTTTTTTCAATTTCATAACTAATTATTGCTTCATTTATTTTTCTTTTAATACTTTTTTCACTTGTTAAATAATGATTTTTCACAAGTTGTTGAGTAAGAGTTGAAGCACCTTCTGCTAAGCGACCTTTTTGAATATCTTTGATAATTGCTCTAAAAATAGCATCAATATTAATTCCTTCGTGTTCAAAAAAACTCGTATCTTCAATAGCAATTAATGCTTCAATTAGTCTTGGTGGAATTTCTTCAAATCTAGCATAAGCTCTATTTTCGTTAAAAACATTTGCAAGTAAAGTGCCATTTCTATCATAAAATTGAGTTGTAAGGTCTAAATCAAATTCCTTATAATCAATATCTTTATTTTCAACAACATTTAAAAAATATCCTAAAACAACACAGCCTAAAATTCCACAAACAGCTATAAAATAAATAATGTATTTCAAAAAATCTCCTTAAATCATAGTGCTAATGAGTAAAGCAAATAGCACACCAATACAAGAAATCAAAATATTTAACGGGATAAAATAATAAACAATTAAAGCTATTTTTTCATTACAAACCAATAATTTATTTTCTTTTTCTTTCTCACATAAAATAAATTGATAATAAATATATAATAAATTTAAAGTGGCAAAAGCATAAAGCGACCATTGCGTAGATGCTAAAGTATTAAACAATGGGTCAGAACTATTATTAATCATTACATATATAGCACTAAAAGCCATAACAGCCATTAAAACAAAAAACGCATAAAGCTGCTTTTTTAATATCCTTAGTGCTTTTTGTAAATTCTCTTCATCTTCACATAAATAAAAACCAGCATTTGCTCTAATGCCTAAATGAAGACCAATAAAGCAAATACCGGCTAATAAATGTATATAAGGTAAAACTAAGCTATCAAGCCCTAGCATATTACCTTCTTGATTTCATCTTTTGCTAAAGCTAAAGCTTCGTTGATTTTACTAATATCTTTTGCACCAGCAGTAGCAAAATCATCTCTACCGCCGCCATTTCCGCCTAAAAATTGAGCTACAATCTTAGCTAAATTTCCTGCTTTAACGCTAGTATTTTTTGAGCCAACCGCAATGCTTACTTTATCGTCTTTGCAAGCGATTAAAACAATGACAGCTTTATCAAATTTATTTTTAAACTCATCTATACTAGCTTTAATATCAAGCCCGTTATATTCACTAACGCAAACATTAATGCCGTTAATAATCTCACTATTTAAATTATTAGCACCATTTTTTAAAGCGTCTTTTAGTTCTTTTATTTCATTTTTTAAATTCTCAAAACTCTTTAAAATATCATTTGTTTTTAGACTTTTTTTGATATTTTCAAATTCCGCAATCAAATTCCTTGAGTATTCTTTAGCAGCCTTACTTGCTATTGCTTCAATTCTTCTAACACCAGCACTTACTCCGCTTTCTTTTAATATTATAAAATCGCCAATTACTGAAGTATTGCTAACATGAGTTCCACCACAAAGCTCAATACTATCTCCTAAAGTTAATACCCTTACTTTATCGCCATATTTTGTATCAAAAAGCGCCATTGCACCACATTTTTTTGCACTTTCAATATCAGTTATTTGAATATTTGAATTTGTAGCTTTATAAATCATATCATTTACAATATCACTAATTTGCTTTAGCTCATCTTCGTTTAATGCACGGGTAAAATTAAAATCAAATCTAATTCTATTAAAATCTACAAATGAACCTGCTTGAGTTGCATTTTCTCCTAAAACCTTTCTTAACGCATAATGAAGCAAGTGAGTAGCACTATGATGTCTTGCGATTTCTGCTCTTCTTTCGGTATCAATTTTGATTAATAATTCATCATTTACATTAAAATCACCTACAATTTCAACTAAAGCTAAATTAATATCAAAAAATTTCTCAACTTCAAGCACATTTGCAACTAATTTATCATTTTTATAAATACTACCTAAATCGTAATTTTGCCCACCACTTGTTGCATAAAGTGGAGTTTTATCAAACATTAGCCAAGCTTTTTTGCTTTTAATTCCAATTTTAAATTCTTCATCTAAAACAGCTAATAATTTTGCTTTAATTTCAGTATTTTCATATCCAACGAACTCATTTACACCAAATTTATCTAATAATTCTTTAAAATCTCCGTGAGTTGCTTTATCCCCACTACCTTTCCAATTTGCTTTAGCTAATTCTCTTTGCTTAGCCATTAGTTCATTGAATTTGTCTTCATCAATTTTAAGATTTTTTTCTCTTAACATATCAAGAGTTAAATCAAGTGGAAAGCCATAAGTATCATATAATTTAAACGCAACTTCTCCACTAAAAACATTTTTAGTATTTTTAAGCTCTTCATTAAAAATACTCATTCCATTTTCAATAGTATTTAAAAATCTCTCTTCTTCGCTTAATAATTGCTCTTTTACAAAAGATTTTTTCTCATTTAAATATGTATAATGCTCTCCCATTAATTCACAAACAATATCTACTAATTTATACATAAATGCACTTTTAAATCCTAGTAAATATCCGTGTCTTAAAGCTCTTCTTACGATACGGCGTAATACATATCCTCTACCTTCTTTATCAAATGTTACGCCTTGAGCTAGTAAAAATGTAGCTGAACGAATATGATCAGCAATTACTCTAAAGCTTGCTCCACTTTTATATTCATATTTTAGGTTTGCTAAACTTGCGATTTTTTCAATTATTGGCATAAATAATGAGCTATCAAAATTGCTAAATTTTCCTTCTTTAATAGCACTTACACGCTCAAGTCCCATACCTGTATCAATACTAGGTTTTGGTAGTTTTGTCATAGTTCCATCAGGATGTTTTTCAAACTGCATAAAAACTAAATTCCAAATCTCAAGGAATCTATCTCCATCTCCACCCATATAATCTTCATCACTTTTAAAATTTTCTTCACCTTGGTCGTAAAAAATCTCACTACAAGGACCACATGGGCCAGTATCACCCATTTGCCAGAAATTATCTTTATCTCCAAATTTATAAATGCGTTCTTTTGCAATGTGTTTTTGCCACATATTATAAGCTTCATCATCGTTTTCATGAACGGTTACATAAAGCCTATCTTTCGGTAATTTTATAACCTCGGTTACAAATTCCCAAGCATACGCTATAGCTTGTTCTTTAAAATAATCACCAAAAGAGAAATTTCCTAACATTTCAAAAAATGTATGATGTCTTGCAGTATAACCAACATTATCTAAGTCATTGTGCTTTCCACCTGCACGAATACAAGTTTGACAGCTTGTTTTTCTAGGTGGATTTGGGCGTGGCACTTCACCTGTAAAAATACTCTTAAAAGGAACCATTCCTGCATTTGCAAAAAGCAAAGTCGCATCATCAGGCACAAGTGGGCTTGATGGGGTAATTTCATGACCTTTACTAGCAAAAAACTCTAAAAATTCTTTTCTTATATCCATTTTTATATCCTTGAAAATTTTTTAAATCATATCAAAAAGGTTTTAAACTAAAGATAATAAAGCTCTAATTTTTAGAGCTTTAATTTAGTTAGCATATCATCATAAGCTTTTTTTGTTCCTTGTCTTACTGGCTGTATTATTGAGCCTATTATTATAAATACTGAAGCTAGTAAAAATCCTGGTATTATTGAATAAAGTTCAAATATACCTTCTTTTGCAATATTAAAATAATCAATATGCTCCCACAAAATCACTCCTAAAGCACCAAAACTCATACCTAAAATCGCACCTAATCTACTCATATTTTTCCAAAATAAAGAAAAAATTATCACACTACCAAAAGAAGCACCAAAACCAGCCCAAGCATATCCAACAATATCAATAATACTAGTATTTTTATCAGCAGAAATTATAAAAGCAACAATAGCAACAACCAAAACACTAAGTCTTGAAACTCTCATTACTATCTTAGCAGGAGCACCTTTATTAAAAATTTTTCTATAAAAATCTTCTGCTAAAGTTGAGCTAGATACTAATAATTGCGAACTAGCCGTACTCATAATCGCTGCTAAAATCGCACTTAATAAAATTCCAGAAATCCAAGGATTAAATAATAATTGGCTAGTTACTATAAAAATTCTATCCTTATCTAATAAGTCTATATTAAACTTATATAAATAAGCTATACCAATAAATCCTATTAAAATAGCTCCAATTAAGCTAATTACCATCCAAGAAATACCTACAAAAGTAGCAATTGGAATGTCTTTTGTGCTTTTTATAGATATAAACCTTACTATTATGTGTGGCTGACCAAAATACCCAAGTCCCCAAGCTAAAGAACTAATTATCCCTACTAAAGTTAAATTTTTACTCATAGAAATATAATCTTTTTGACTTTCTTCTCCAAGCTTAATTATTATATTAATAGCTTCGCTAAATCCGCCTATTTCATTAATCATAACCAATGGAACAATAATTAAAGCTCCCATCATCAATAAGCCTTGTATCAAATCAGTCCAACAAACTGCCTTATATCCGCCAACGAAAGTATAAACAACTATTAATATAGTTCCTGTAATTACTGCTTGTTCGTATTTAACTGAAAATAATTCTTCAAAAAGCTTTCCACCAGCTACTAAACCACTAGATATATAAATAGTAAAAAATATTAAAATCACAATAGCACAAATTATTCTTAAGGTATGACTATCATCGCTAAATCTAGTCTCAAAATAATCAGGAATAGTTATACAATCTTTTCTAACATCAGTATAAATTCTAAGCCTTTTAGCAACAAACATCCAATTAATTAAAGCACCAATACTAAGCCCTATTGCTATATAAGTTTTACCTAAGCCATATAATAAAACAGCCCCTGGTAATCCCATAAGAAGCCAACCACTCATATCAGACGCTCCAGCACTAAGTGCTGATACTATAGGACCCATACCTTTATCGCCTATAAAATAATCTTCTGAAGTTTTATTTTTCTTCCAAAAATAAAACCCAATTCCTAGCATTAATACGCTATAGAATACAAAATCTAAAATTATTGGCAAACTAATTTGCACCTTTTCTAATTCATTCATTTTTATCCTTTTATATAGACTAACTTTTAAAACTCTAGCACCTAAATTCCAATAATAATAAAATACTATAAAATAAGATTATTTAATAATTCAAATATTTTATTAATAAATAGATTTATTACTAGCTATAGTTTTTGAGTATTTGCTACTTGTTTATAAATAAAAGCTTTTAAATATCCTATTTTATCACATTCAATATCATTTTAAATAATTTTTATAAATTTATATTTTAAAAAAGCTTATTATAAAGATTACAATAAAGCCTTAAATAATTATGTATTAAATGAAAGCAAATACAATTAGCCTTTTATTTTTTAAGGATAATCAATGTTAGCATTCTGTGATTTAAAATCTCAATATTTAAAATACAAAAACGAAATAGATGAAAGAATTCAAAATATATTAAATAATACAAGTTTTATCGGTGGTAATGAAGTTGCTTTACTTGAAAGTAATCTAGCAAATTATACAAAAGCAAAATACGCATATTCTTGCTCAAACGGAACTACGGCTTTATATGTAGCATTAAAAGCTTTAGGGATTAAAGAAGGTGATGAGATAATTACAACTCCTTTTACTTTCATTGCAAGTTCTGAAATGATAGCTTTAATTAAAGCTAAACCTGTTTTTGTTGATATAAGCGAAGTAGATTATAACCTTGATATAAGCAAAATTGAAAGCCTAATTACACCTAAGACTAAGGCTATTTTGGCAGTTTCAATTTTTGGTCAAATGCCTGATTTAAATTCCATAAAAAATATATGTAAAAAACATAATTTATACTTGATTGAAGATGCGGCTCAAAGCTTTGGTGCAAAAGATGATTTAGGCAATATCTCTTGTAATATTGCTGATATTAGCACGACAAGTTTTTTCCCTTCAAAACCACTTGGATGCTATGGAGATGGTGGGGCTATCTTTACAAATAACGATGAATTAGCAAAAAAAGTAAAATTACTTATAAATCACGGAAGCGAAATAAGGTATAAACACGAAATAATAGGCTTAAATGCAAGACTTGATAGCATACAAGCTGCAGTTTTAAATGTAAAATTAAAATATTTTGATGAAGAAATTGCTAAAAGAAACGAAATTGCTAACATTTATACAAAAAACCTTAAAAACTGCATTACACCTAAGGTAAAATCAGGATATAAGAGTGTTTGGGCTCAATATAGCGTAAGGGTTAAAAATAGAGATTTAGTAGTAAAAAAACTAAGTGAAAACAATATCCCAACCGCAATTCATTATCCAATAGCACTATATTCGCAACCTTGCTTTAAATATTTAGATTATAAAGCAAGTGATTTTAAAGTATGCGAAAATGTAACAAACGAGATTTTATCTTTGCCATTTTCTGCATTTTTAGATACACTAGACCAAGAAAAAATCATTGAAATTTTTAATAAAGGAGAATAAATGAGAAGATTAGATCAAGTAGGTTCATTCTTAAGACCAGCCAAATTAAAAGCTGCAAGAAGTGATTATGCAAACGCAAAAATCAGTAAAGACGAATTAAGAGCTATTGAAGATGAGTGCATAAAAGAACTACTCATTGAGTGTGATAAAAACAATGTTTATTATCTAAGTGATGGAGAATTTAGACGCTCTTGGTGGCATTTAGATTTTTATTGGGGATTTAGTGGAATTAGCAAAATTATTAAAGAAAAAGGCTATGTTTTTAAAGGTATAGAAACAAGAGCTGAAGGTATTAAAATAACTAATAAAATAGAATGTAAAGACCATCCTTTCTTAAAAGATTTTGCAAGTTTAGTAAAAATTGCAAAAGAATTAGGCATTGATACAAATCGCTTAAAATTAACAATTCCTAGCCCATCAATGCTTTTATATATGTTATTTATCCGTGGCGGATTTAATGTAGAATTTGAATACTACGGAAAAGATTATGCAAAATTAAAAGAAGATATTTTAAAAGCCTATGCTGATTTTTATTTAGAATTTGAAAAATTAGGCGGAGTTTATTTACAACTTGATGATGTTAGCTTTGGCTCGTTTTGTGATGAAGATTTTAGAGCAAATCTAATCAAAAATAACTATAACGCCGATGATTGCACTAAAGAATATGTAGAGTATTTAAACAAAAGCCTAGCAACTATGCCAAAAACAATCACAAGTGCAATACATATATGCAGGGGTAATTATAGAAGCCATTTTAGTGCTAGTGGTGGATATAGCAAGGTTGCTAGCGAATTATTTGCAAATCTTAATATAAATAAATTCTTTTTAGAATTTGATGATGATAGGTCAGGAGATTTTGAACCATTAAAATATATTAAAAATCAAATAGTAGTAATTGGACTTTTAACTACTAAAACTAAGGAAAATCCAAGTATTCAAACTCTAATTAAAAGAGCAAAAGAAGCAGCTAATTTCTTAGATACAAAACAAATTGAGTTTAGCACCCAATGTGGTTTTAGCTCTACAGAAGAAGGAAATGAAATTGATATGAATACTCAATGGGAAAAAATCGCACTTTTAAATGAATTAAATAATACTTTAGATAAAGAAGGCTTTTAATGAATATAGCATTAATAGGTCTTGGTGTAATGGGTAAAAACCACTACACCGAACTTTGTAAAAAGGATATAAATTTATATTGCTTTGATTTAATTAAGCCTGATTGGATTGATGATGATAAGTATTTTTCTAATTTAGATGAATTGTTAAAAAATTATATTGATGGAGCGATAATAGTTGTGCCGACTAAATATCATTATGAAGTATTTTCTAAGATTAAAGATAAAATCAATTTTATTCTAATAGAAAAACCATTATCATTTAGCCTTGATGAAGCTTTAGCTATTAAAAATAGTGGAGTGAATGTAGCAGTTGGCTTTTGTGAGAGATTTAACCCTGTAAGTCTTGAGTTTTTAAAACATATCAAAAACGAAGAAATAAAGTATGCAAGTTTTATAAGAGCGTCTAAAAAACCAGCTAGAATTAGTGATGTTGGGGTTGATTTAGACCTTTGTGTGCATGATTTGGATTTAGCAAATTTCTTTGGGATAAAGGCTAGTTTTAAAATAAATCGCACAAATAATCCTTGCACACAAATTAAACTAAATTCTAATAATCTTGATATTTTAGCTTCTTGGGAATTTAATAGCAGGATTAGAAAAGCCTTTATAAATACAAATGTATCAAGCTATGAATTAGACTTTTTAAACTCAAAATTAATTAAAGATGAAACTACAATAACACTTCAAGCTCATTCAAGCTTAGCAAAAGAGCAAGATGAATTTATTAATTATATCAAGACAAATGATTTAGGGCTTTTAGCAAGTGTTGATGATGCTATTTATACTCAAGAAATTCTAAAGAATTTGAATTAAGATATTAAAAATACCGACTTAAAACAAATTAATTAATCAATCCTTTAAAATAATTGCTAGAATAAAGCTTTTATTTAAAGGAGAGTAGATGAACAAGATTTTAGTTTTAGATGGAGTTAGCGATTTAGCTACTAAAATTTTAGAAAAAGATTGCAAAGTAAGTGAATATCCTAAAATTAGCGAAGAAGAATTGCTAAAAATAATTGGTGATTATGATGCAGTTATTTTAAGAAGTGCTACAAAAATTACAGAAAAAGTATTAGAACACGCTCATAGATTAAAAGTAATTGGTAGAGCTGGAGTTGGTGTTGATAATATAGATATAAAAGCAGCTACAAAAAAAGGAGTAATAGTAGTAAATGCGCCAAATGGTAATACAAACGCAGCTACAGAACATACTTTTGCACTAATGTTAAGCCTTGCTAGAATGATACCTAACGCACATGCTAGCGTAGTAAATGGTATTTGGGATAGAAAAAGCTTTTTAGGACTTGAATTAAAAGATAAAACTTTAGGGGTTTTAGGTTTAGGTAGAATTGGTGCTGGCGTTGCTAGTAGAGCACAAGCATTTGGTATGAAAGTAATTGCGTATGATCCATATCTTAGCAACGAAAGAGCTATTCATTTACAAGTTAAAAAATGTGAATTAGATGAAGTTTATGCTGAAGCTGATTTTATTACATTACACCTTCCATTAACAGATGAAACAAAAGAAATGATAAATAAAAATAGCATAGCTAAAATGAAAAAAGGTGTAAGAATTATAAATGCAGCAAGGGGTGAATGTATTAATCTTGATGATTTAACAAATGCTTTAAAAAATGGAGATATTGCAGGGGCTGCTCTTGATGTTTTTGCTAATGAGCCATTAGGAAACCACGAGATTACAACTTTAAAAAATGTGGTTTTAACACCGCATTTAGGTGCATCTACAATAGAAGCTCAAGAAGGAGTTGCAGTTGATGTGGCAATTGCTATTAAAGAAGCGTTAAATGGTCAAATGGTTGCTAGTGCTTTAAATGCTGTGCCAGTTAGCCCTGAAATGCTAAATAAAATTAAGCCTTATTTTAATCTAGTAAAAGCATTAGGATTTATTGCGTGTGAAGTTAGCAATTCAGCAATTAAACAAGTTTTCATTGAATATTCAAATGCCTTTAAAGAGCTTGATACTAGAGCTTTAAGCCAAGTAATGTTATGTGGATTATTAAATTCTATATTGCAAGAAAAAGTAAATATGGTTAATGCACCAATTCTAGCTCAAAATAGAGGAATAAGCTTAATTGAGCAAAAAAGTGATGAAGTAAATAATCAAATAAAAGTAAAAATAGTAAGCGAATTAGGTGAGCACGAAATAAGAGGAGCTTTAATGAGCGATAAGAGTGCTTATGTTAGTGGTATTGATGAATATGATATTAAATTTGAACCAAGTGGAGTATTATTGTTAGTGCCACACGATAATGTGCCTGGTATGATAGGACAAATTGGAACTATTTTAGGCGAAGCAGGAATAAATATTTTAAGTATGCAAGTTAGCAAAACAAATACAAGTGGTGAAAATATAATGGCAATTAGCATTAATAAAAAACCATTAAAAACAGATTATAAAAAACTTTGTGAATTAGCTGGAGTTCATGGAGTTAAGATAATTGATTGCAGTGAGATTTGCGATGATTAATCTAATATTACTTAGACACGGGCAAACTAATTGGAATAAAGAAGGTAGATATCAAGGTCAAATTGATACTGATTTAAGTGATTTAGGCAAGGAACAAGCTAAGAAATTAGCCCTTGCTTTAAAAAATATACACATTGATTTTTTTATAGCAAGTCCTTTAAAAAGAGCTTATGAAACAGCTTGTGAAAGTGCTAAATTTCACAATAAAGAAGTTTTAAAAGATGAAAGATTATTAGAGATAAATCACGGAACTTGGGAAGGTAGATTATCAAGTGAAATAGAACAAGATTTATTAAAAAAATGGAAGCAAATCCCACATTTAGTAAAAATGCCTAATGGAGAAAGCTTAGAAGATATTTTAAATAGAGTAAAACTTGCAATAAACGATTATATTACAAAATATGATGGAAAAACAATTGCAGTTTTCGCTCACGATGCAGTAAATAAGGTAATCATTTCTCATTTATTAAATGCACCACTTAGCTCATTTTGGAACATTACTCAAGATAATACCTGCATTAATGTCCTTGAAATATCTAATGATTTAGCAAAAATAATAACCTTAAATAACACCAATCATTTAGGATATTTATATTCTAAAGAAATTCAATTAGGTTTATAATGCTTATTTAAATTCTTATTTTGATTTTTACAAAATAAGAATTTAAAATCATTGCTTTACTTAGTAATTAATCTTTAAAAATTATATAAATTTATATAATATGAAAACCATAAAATACAGCTTCAATTTGCTTTAAAATATTCTTACAAGATATATTAATCTAAAGCAGAATTTGTTGTAATGTCAATATTATTTAGCATATTATTTTTGCTATTTTACTTATATTTAGGTATTACCCACGCTAGAATAATCATTTTAACCTTGTTTTAAAATCTTATAATAAATATTATCTATTTAAATTTTAAAAGTAAAAAATTTTATAAAGCTATTTTTTATTTTATTACCAAATAACATATAAAATATTTATATGAAAAATAAAGAATTTAAATTAGGATAAAAGATGAATTTTAGACATATGCAACTATTTTTAAAAGTAGCAAAATTGCAAAGCTTTACAAAGGCTGCAAATGAGCTTAAAATACCGCAACCATCATTATCTCAAAGTATTTTTGCATTAGAAAATGAGCTAAAAACCACGCTTTTTAATAGAAGCACAAATCCAATATCTTTAACCGAAGCAGGAGAAATATATTTAAAAAAAGCAAATCTAATAAAAGATATGATAGCAGAGCTTGATACTGAAATTTCAGCACTAAACAATGCCAAAACTGGCAAAATTCGTATAGCATTCTTACAAAATGGCTATAATATGATTCCAAATCTCTTGCCACAATTTTGCAAGCGTTTTAGTGATGCTGATATTAAAATTTCTCAAATCTTTTCAACGCTTAAAATCAAACAAATGATTTATGATGATGAAATTGACCTTGGAATGCTAGTGTTACCACTTGATATAAAATATTTAAAATATGAAATAATAAAAAGCAGCAATGTTTTTCTAGCACTGCCATCTTTACACGAATTATCTTTAAAATATAAAAATAAAGAATTGCCAGAAATATCAATCAAAGAACTAAAAAATGAGAAATTTATTCTGCCAAAATCTTCTCAAAGAAGTAGATTAGATATTGATTTAATGTTTAAAAACAATGAATTTATTCCTAAAATTTTATGCGAAACTGAGACTTTTGATATTGCAAATTCAATAGTAGCAAGCGGTGTTGGTGCTACTTTTACTATTAGAGAATTAATAAAAGATGATAAAAAAGATAAAATAAAATTATTTAATATAAAAGATAATAATTTAATTAAAACATTAGTTATAGCTTATAAAAAAGATAAAAAACTCTCACATTTAGAGCTTGAGTTTATAAAAATGGCAAAAGAATTAGGGGCTTAGCCCCTAAAATTATGCTAATTTTGTAGCATCAATTATATTTAAATCAAGTCCTAATTGTTCGTTGCTAAGACCAAGTGCTAATCCTACTAATTGAGAAAGATGAATTATTGGCTTTCTAATTTCAGAACCCATTGCATCTTGATAGCGTTCTTGGTAAATATCAAGCTGCATTTGGCAAAGCGGACAAGGTGTAACAACGCAATCAGCACCATTTTTATCAGCACTACCAACAATTTGAGATGACATTTTTTGCACCGATTTTACTGCTGGATAACTAGCGTGAAAACCACAGCAATCTAAGCGTTTTTCAAATGGAACTATTGTCGCACCAAGCGCACTAACTACAGCTTCAAAGCTTTTTGGATTAGTTGAACTTTCTTTTGCGTTATATGATTTTTCAGGGCGAATACTATGACAACCATAAAATAAAGCTACTTTTAGATTTGAAAGTGGCTTAACAACTTTTGATTTTAAGGTATCTAAATTCTCATACAAAATCCATAAAAGGCTTGTTATTTCATTATTTCCTTGATATTTCATATTACCTTTTGCTAAATATTCATTTATGCGGTCTTTTGCACCTTTATCTAAAGCAGTTTTTGCACGAGTTAAAGTTAGCATACAAGTGCTACAGGTTGTTAGCATTGGCATATTCATATTCTCAGCTAATGCTATATTTCTAGCATTTGCTACAAGTGCTGCTATTGGGTCTACATCTTGTGCTTGAGATGCACCACAGCAACTCCAACCCTTAATCTCGTGTAAAGTTATACCTAGTATTGGAGCTATTGCTTCTAATGACATTTTTGATTCTTTAGCTGCTTGACTTAAAACACAGCCAGGGAAAAAAGCGAAATCTTTTTGTTGCATAACTTACTCCTTATTAGCAGCTCTAGCTGCTTCAATCATTTTTACTAAATCTTCATGACCTTCAATTTCTTCATCACCAAAAATATGTAATGGATTCATCTTACCTGCTTTCATTAGATTGTACGCAATATCTATTTTTGTAGTATTTGCTAAAACACCTTCAGAGCGAAGTGCTAAATAAATCTCATTTAATCTACCTGTATCTTCTAAGTCTTTTAAGAATGCTTCTGCGTGAGCTGGTCCTGTGCCATCTTTTAAACCTTTTTTCATAGCCATTACTCTTAGCATTGCTATATCATCAGCAGCACTAATTCCTTTAGGACAGCGGTCAGCACACTCTTGACAATGAACGCACATCCAAAGACCATTTGCAATAGATGGTTTTAAGTGTTTTAAAGCATCTTTTGAGCGTGAATCATAAGCAGCACGAAATGCGTGAGTAAATACAAATGGTTCCATATAATCACTTGAATCAGCTTCAAGTTTATTACATTCACTAGCACAACAACCACATAAAATACAATCCCATTGTTTTTTAATAGCATCAACTTCAGCTTGAGTTTGCACGCAACCTTTTTTATCAGAAAATGCTTCTTTTGGTGTTATAGTTGGTTTTATTTTTCTTAAATTCTCAATACTTGGCTCCCAATCTACAACTAAATCCGAAAGAACTTTAAAATTTGCCAAAGGAGAGATTTTTAAGCTTTCAGGATTGTCATATTCTTTTAATAAATCATCCATTTTAGTATCACAAGCAAGGTATGAATGCCCATTCACACGCACACCACAAGCACCACAAATTGCCATACGACAAGCCGAAGTAAAATTTAGTGAAATATCTTGAGTACGTTTTATATGTTGTAATAAGGCTAAAAGTGTTTTTCCCTTTACTTCATCTATACTTAAATCATATGCTTGAACAAATTTATCAACTCCATTAAAGCGGTCAATTAAAATTTTCATTAGTATTTCCTTTCTTCAGGTTTAAATTCTGTAATAACTACATCTTTATAACTAAGGCTTAATTTGTCATCTTTTAAAGTAACAAGGCTATGTTTTAAGAAATTCTCATCATCTCTTGTTGGATAATCTTCTCTAGTATGAGCCCCACGGCTTTCTTTTCTGTTTAATGCACCAAGACAAGCACACCTTGCTAAAAGAATGAGATTTCCAAATTCTAAATACTCAATTAAAGCGGTGTTATAGAACATATTTGGATTTGAAATTTTAAGATTATTATATTTAGCCCAAATCTCATCTAGGATTTTTATATGTTTTTCAAGCTTTTCTCCTGTTCTATAAATTCCCATATTATCCCAGTTATATTGTCCAAATTCTTCTCTTAAATCATAAAGCTCGTTAGGTTTTGAATTGCCACTTGTTATATCTTTTAGCTTAATTCTCCATTTTTGAGCTAACTCTTCAGCGTGTTTGCCAGAGCCATAATTTTGTCTTTTATTTGCATACTCACCTGCACCCTCACCTGCAAGTTTGCCTGTAACTGCCGCATCAGCTAAGCTATTTCCACCTAGACGATTTGCTCCGTGAATTGAAGCACAACTTGTCTCACCTGCAGCAAAAAGTCCTGCTAAATGAGTACTCATATCATCAAATTTTGCAATTTCTATACCACCCATTGAATAGTGTGCTGTTGGACGAATTTTAATTGGTTCTTTTACTAAATCTATACCTTCAAATAAAAGTCCAATATGACGAATTTGTGGTAATTCATTCATAATTTGTTCTTCACCTAAATGTGTAACATCTAAAAGAACATAAGAGCCCATTCCTTCTCCAAATCCATTACCCAAACGAATTTCACTTTCAATTGAACGAGAAACAATATCTCTTGGAGCAAGCTCAAGACGATTTGAGTATTTACTCATAAAGCGTTCGCCTTTATTATTAATTAATTTTCCACCAAGACCTCTTGCCGCTTCAGTAATTAATGCACCACCATTTCTAACTCCTGTTGGGTGAAATTGAAGCATTTCAGGGTCTTTAAACGCAAGTCCAGCTCTAAGTGCTGCAGCAATTCCATCTCCACTAGCATTAAATGGGGTTGAAGTGCGGTTATAGAACACACGAGTATAACCACCTGTTGCTAGAACCACTGATTTTGCTAATACAGGCACTACATCTCCTGTTTGCATATTTAAAAGAACTACACCTTCGCACTCATTATTATCAATCGCAATATCAAGTAAGTAATGGTCAAGCAAGAAATTAACACCATTTGTAATAGCTTCATCAAGACAGGTATGCATCATAATAGAACCTGTTTTATCGGCTGCATAATTACAGCGTTCATATTTTGCACCACCAGCAAAACGCCTTGCAACCGTTTTATCTTGTTGTCTATTAAAAGGCATTCCTGCATAATCAAGTTCGTGAATTGCTTCAGTTGCTTTTTCAGCAAATTTAATAATTACATCTTGATCGCCTAAAAAATCACTACCTTTAACAGTATCATACGCGTGTAATTTGTTTGAATCACCATTTTCAAAATCAATCACACCATTAATCCCACCTTCAGCCATACAGGTTGCATTTCGTGATGGCATACCTTTATTAACTACTACAACATTTAAATTTGGATGATTTTTTCTAACCGCAACAGCAGCTCTAAGACCAGCACCACCAGAGCCGATAACTAAAACATCTACACTTGGTAGTGAGGTATTTTTACCACTTTTTTTAAGCTCACTTGCCATAATTGATACAGGGCTTGTGCTAGCTGCTACTGTACCAACACCAATAGTAGCTGATTTTATGAAATCTCGCCTATTGAATTTTTCTTCATTCATATAAAACTCCTTTAAATAAGAATTTTGGTATTAATCTTTATTTTTTTCTTAAAATAAAAAATTAATAGCAAAATATTATTCTAAATTACATTATAAGTCAAATATTATTTTTTTTATAATCTCATAAGATAAAAATTATAATATATAAAAAATCACGATTTTATGGTATTTTGAATTAGAGAATTTGTAATAAAATTAATATAAAAAACAGAATATCATCAATATTTATTAGTAGTAAACTTATAAAAAGTTTCTTTTTTAGTATTTTAATAATTAATAATATTTCACATTGCTTATAAATCTATAGTATAAATTTACTAATATTTTAAATATTTAATTTGCCTTTATTTACGCTAATTTTGAATATATACTATTAAGCTTAAATAGGCAAATTAACACCATTTAAGTAATTACTTTAATTTATAATAATTAGATGATATTTTTATATATTCTTAAAAAATAATTTTAATTTTTGAGTATAAAACTATGAAAGTGTTTTAATGCTTTTATAAGCGTCAATAATGTTTCTTATTTCTTCATAAAAAGATTAATATGATTAATAATTCACTAGTTATTAAAAAATTATATTAATGTTTTAAATTCTATTTGAGTCATAAAATAATCAAGCCCTAAAAAGGGCTTGAGATTATTCAGAAACGCTATAATCAGCTGCTGCTAAACGCTTTAATTGTCTATAGCGTCTTTGTGCATCTGCTTTGTTGCGAGCATATAGTTCTGCTGCTTCTTTTGGATTTCCTTTTTTTAGTGAGTTATAACGAACTTCTGCCATTAAGAACTCTTCATATAAATTCCAATCAGGTTCTTTTGAAGCAATTTTTAATGGATTTTTACCCTCTGCTTCTAATCTTGGATCAAATGTGTAAATTGGCCAATAACCACACTTAGTTGCGATTTCTGCGTGATCACCACTAGCACCCATTCCACCTTTAATTCCGTGAGCTATACAAGGGCTATAGCAAATGATTAAGCTTGGTCCATCGTAAGCTTCTGCTGCGATTAGTGCTTTAATAAAATGAGCATAATTTGCATTTGAATTTACTTGAGCTACGAAAATATTTCCATAAGTCATAGCAATTTGTCCTAAGTCTTTTTTCTGACTTGGCTTACCACTTGCAGCAAATTGTGCTACTGCACCTGTTCTAGTTGATTTTGAAGCTTGTCCGCCTGTATTTGAATAAACTTCAGTATCCATTACTAATACATTCACATCTTCTCCACTAGCTAAAACATGGTCAAGCCCACCATAACCAATATCATAAGCCCAGCCATCACCACCAAAAATCCATTGAGATTTTTTAGCTACATAGCTTTTTAGACCTAAAATTTCTTTAGCACCTTCAAGCTCTGCGTGTTGTTCTAATAATGGAATTAGTCTATCTCTAACATCTGCTGTTATATCAGCATTTTTCTTATTAGCCAACCATTCGCCATAAAGAGCTGCAATTGCATTTGGAGCTTTATCTTTTGTATTAATCATAATATCTTCAATTCTATGGCGAATTGTCTCGGTAGCAACTCTCATACCCATACCAAACTCAGCATTATCTTCAAATAATGAGTTACCCCAAGCAGGTCCAAAACCTTTATCATTTTTGCGATATGGAGTAGAAGGTGCTGAACCACCATAAATTGAGCTACAACCTGTTGCATTCGCAATCATCATTCTCTCACCAAACATTCTAGTAACTAATGTAATATATGGAGTTTCACCACAACCTGGACATGCTCCGTGGAATTCAAATAATGGTTGTGCAAATTGAGCACCTTTTGTAGTATCTTTTGCTATAAAATTATCTTTATAAGTAACTTTATGGAATAAGTAATCAGCATTATCTTGTTCGCCTTTTTCTAGCTCTTCTTCAAGTGGAACCATAACAAGTGATTTTTCTTTACTTGGACATTCAGTTACACATAACTCACAACCTGTACAATCTAATGTTGAAACTTGAATTTTAAATTTAAGACTTTCGCCTTTTACACCTTTAGCATCAATTGAATGTTCTTTCACGCCTGCTGGAGCATTTGCCATTTCTTCATCATTAATTAAGAATGGGCGTATTACTGCATGTGGGCAAACTGATGCGCATTGGTTACATTGAATACAATTTGCTTCAATCCATTTAGGAACCATAACACCAACACCACGCTTTTCATATTGTGTAGTTCCATGCTCAAAACTACCATCTTCATATCCAATAAATGCTGACACTGGTAAATCATCACCTTTTGCAGCGTTCATAGGTTTAACTATATTTTCAACAAAAGCAGTTCCTATGTATTTATCACCAGCTTTTTTCTCATCTATTACTAAATTAGCCCAAGCTGGATCAACAGTAACTTTTACTAAACCTTGTGCTCCAATATCAATAGCTTTATAGTTCATCTCAACTACTGCTTCGCCCTTTTTAACATAGCTTTTATATGCAAATTCTTTCATATATTTTTGAGCATCTTCATAATCAATAATTTTTGCTAATTTAAAGAATGCACTTTGCATAATTGTATTTGTTCTATTACCTAGTCCTATATCACGAGCAAGTTTTGTAGCATTTATGATATAAAAATTCACATTTTTTTCAGCTAGAACTTTTTTAACTTTATTAGGAATTTTTTCAATTGTAGTTTGTTCGTCCCAAATTGAGTTTAGTAAGAAAGTTCCATTTTCTCTAATACCTGCTAAAACATCATAAATATCTAAATATGCAGCAACACTACAAGCAATAAAATGTGGGGTACTTACTAAATAAGTTGAAGTTATTGGCTTTTTAGAAAATCTTAAATGGCTTCTTGTATATCCACCTGATTTTTTACTATCATAAGCAAAATATGCTTGTGCATATAAATCAGTTTTATCCCCAATAATTTTAATTGAGTTTTTATTTGCACCTACCGTTCCATCAGCACCAAGTCCGTAGAATAAACATTCAGTTGTGCTTTCATCCCCTAATGAAATCTTTTTGCCTAGTGGTAATGAAAGATGAGTTACATCATCATTAATTCCAATTGTAAAATTATTTTTTGGTTTTTCTTGATTTAAATTCTCATATACTGCAAGTAATTGTGCAGGGTCAACATCTTTTGAACTAAGACCATATCTACCACCTACAATTAAAGGTGCATTTTCTTTATCATAATATGCAGCTTTTATATCAAGATATAAAGGCTCGCCTATACTACCTGGTTCTTTTGTTCTATCTAAAACTGCAATCTTTTTAACTGATTTTGGCATTTCTTCAAAGAAATATTTTAAGCTAAATGGTCTATATAAATGAACCATCATAACACCAACTTTTTCGCCTTTTTTGTTTAGATAATCAACCACTTCAGTTAAAGCTTCATTTACACTACCCATAGCAACAATTACACGAGTAGCATCAGCAGCACCATAATATACAAATGGTTTATAAGTTCTACCTGTAACTTTTGAAATCTCTTTCATATAATCAGCTACTACATCAGGTAAAGCATCATAAAATTTATTAGCTAACTCACGAGTTTGAAAATATATATCATCGTTTTGCGCTGTTCCACGAGTTTTTGGATGTTCAGGATTTAAACAGGTATCACGGAATGCTTGAACTGCATCCATATCAATTAATCTTTTAAATACTTCATAGTCCATTACTTCAATTTTTTGAATTTCATGAGATGTTCTAAATCCATCAAAGAAATGCATAAATGGAACTCTTCCTTTAATAGCACTAAGATGAGCAACACCAGCTAAATCCATAGCTTGCTGAACGCTATTTGAACATAGCATTGCAAAACCTGTTTGACGAGCTGCGTAAATATCTTGATGATCACCAAAAATTGATAAAGCTTGAGCAGCAATTGCACGAGCAGCAACATGTATAACACCAGGAAGCATTTGACCTGCGATTTTATACATATTTGGGATTTTAAGTAATAAACCTTGAGAAGCTGTATAAGTTGTAGTTAATGCACCAGCTTGTAACGAACCATGAACGCTACCAGCAGCACCTGCTTCACTTTGCATTTCAACAATTTTTACAGGCATTCCAAAAATATTTTTCTTTCCTTGAGAAGCCCAAATATCTGTATAATCAGCCATAGGTGAACTTGGAGTAATAGGATAAATTCCTGCGACTTCTGTGAACGCATAGGCAGCATATGCAGCGGCTTCGTTACCATCCATTGTTTTCATAACTTTTGCCATAATTTTTTCCTTTTTTATAGAATTTGTGTTTCAATTTTACTCAAAGCTTATAAATAAATGTTAATTTGATTCAAGTTTGTAAGTGCTAGAAAATAGGACATTTTTAGTATTGTAAATATTGTCAATCAAAAAAGTTACTGATTTAATTTTAGGGTTAATTATTTCATCATAATGAGTAAATAAACTTTCAAAAAATATAATATTTTCATTATTTTTTAAAAATGGTTTTATGATTTCTTTAAATTCTATAAAAATAATTTTAATTAAATCAAAATTTTCAATCTTAAACTCAATTTTTTTATTTCTTATTTTAAAACTAATTTTACTTGTATTTGAAAGATTGATTTGTAAATTAGTCGCTATTTTAGAATAATCAATTGCGTTATTTACAACGCTATATTTTACTCTAAAATCTATACTAATATCATTTAACATATCAAGAATAGATTTATAAGCAGTTTTATTTAAATACCAAGATAAAAATGCTAAATCATCTTTTACATTGTCATTAAACTTCAGATTATCAACATTAAATTCAAATTCTGAACTCATATTAAACAAGCTAGTATCATCAAAATAATATTTATTTTTATCAAAATAATATTCTAAATTATTCTTTTCTATAAAAGAGTATTTTAAATCTTTAAAATCCTTTTCAAGTAATTGTAAAAAATTATAAAATGCAACTCTGTTTTTAATATAAATATTAGAGAATTTAAAATATTTAAAAACTCCATTTTCTATAAAACATTCAGTATAACTTGAACATTCCACCTTAGCTGCTATATATAATTTTTCAAGTAATTTTACTAGATAATCTATTTCTTGTTTTTGCTTGATTATATTTCTTTGTTCTTGTTGATAATTATCATACAAAAACACACTAGTTGTTAATACAACAACAAGTATGCTTAAAATTATTTTTTTCATAAATTAGCTTCGTTTAAAGCCTCTGATTGATAGTGAGCTATTAGTGGTTCAATGATTTCATCTAATAAACCATCTTGCATAATTATGTCTAATCTGTGTAAAGTAAGATTTATTCTGTGATCACTTATTCTATTTTGTGGATAATTATAAGTTCTAATTCTTTCACTTCTATCTCCACTTCCAACTTGAGATTTTCTACTCTCTCGCTCTTTTGCTAATCTTTCTTGCTCTTGCATTTCATAAAGTCTTGCTTTTAAAACTTTTAAAGCACTTTCTTTATTTTTATGCTGACTTTTACCATCTTGATTAACAACAACTAAACCTGTTGGAATATGTGTAATTCTAACTGCAGAATCAGTAGTATTTACACTCTGACCACCATGACCACTACTTCTCATTACATCAATTTTTAAATCATTTGGATTTATTTCAATATCACTATCTTCTACTTCAGGCATAACCGCAACGGTTATAGCACTTGTATGAACTCTGCCTTGAGATTCTGTAGCAGGAACTCTTTGAACTCTGTGTGTGCCACCTTCGTATTTTAATCTTGAATAAGCTTTATCACCTTTAATTAATAAAATAATCTCCTTAAATCCACCTGCACTGCCTTCACTTTGACTAACTACTTCTATTTTATAATTTTTATCTTCAGCATATCTTGCATAAGCTTTAAATAAATCTCCGACAAATAAAGCAGCTTCATCTCCACCAGTTCCAGCTCTAATTTCTAAGAAAATATTCTTATCATCATTTGGGTCTTTTGGTAATAAAAGTATTTTTATTTCTTCTTCTAATTTAGGTTTTAATTCTTCTAATTCTTTTAATTCTTCTTTAGCTAAATCACCTAAATCAGGATCTTGCAATAAAGTTTTATTTTCTTCAATTGAATCTAGCGTATTTAAATATTTTTTAGCAACCTCAACTATATCTTCTAAACTTTTTTGTTCTTTTGATAAGGCTGTAACTTTTGCTAAATCTGTAGTATTTTCAATATTACTTAAAAACGCTTGAATTTCTTCATAGCGTTTTAAGAAAGGTTCAAGTTTGCTTGCTAGCATTAAAAATTATGCACCAATTTTATTTACTAAAAGTGCTAAACGACTTACTTTTCTTGAAGCTGTTTGTTTTTTAATAAAACCACGGCTTACCATTTCGTGAATTTTTTTATTAGCTACTTTTAAAGCTGCTGCTGCCGCTTCATTATCATTAGCTGCTGCTGCTTCACGAACTGCACGAGTAATGTTTTTAAGTCTTGTTCTATAGAATCTATTTCTAATAGTTTTTTTAATTGTTTGTCTAGCTCTTTTTTCTGATGATTTATGATTTGCCATAAAAAATTCCTTCGTAAAAATTTTTAAAAGACTGATTTTAGTAAAGTTTTGTTAAAATAATCTTAATTCAAAATTAAAATCATACTGAAAGGCAAAAAAATGATATTTGGAACAGATGGAATTAGAGGTTTTGCAGGTAATGATTTAAGTGCTTTTAAAGCTCTTAAAGCTGCTATGGCTATTGGAATTTTTTTTAAAAATAAAGCATTAACAAAAAAAGTAATAGTTGGAAAAGATACTAGAAGAAGTGGTTATATGATAGAAAATGCAATCGTTAGTGGTCTTAATGCAGTAGGTTTTAATGTATTGCAAATTGGCCCTATGCCTACACCTGCTGTTGCTTTTTTAAGTCAAGATTTAAGATGTGATTTTGCTATTATGATAAGTGCCTCTCATAATCCTTATTATGATAATGGTATTAAAGTATTTGATGCTAATGGATTTAAATTAAGCGAAAGCGAAGAATTTGAAATAGATAAAATATTTAATGATGATAATTTAATTAATTCGCATCTTGCAATAAAGGATAAAATCGGCTCTGCAAAAAGAATTGATGATGTAATAGGTAGATATATAGTTCATATTAAAAATTCTTTTCCAAAAGATACAACCTTAAAAAACCTTAGAATTGTGTTAGATTGTGCAAATGGAGCGGCTTATAAGGTTGCACCTGCTGTCTTTTCTGAATTAGGAGCTGATGTTATAACATTAGCTTGTGAGCCAAATGGAATAAATATTAATGATAATTGTGGAGCACTTCATCCAAATATGTTAGCTAAAGAAGTAAAAAGATTAAGAGCTGATGTTGGGTTTGCTTTTGATGGAGATGCTGATAGATTGGTTGTGGTTGATGAAAACGGAGAAATCATTAATGGAGATATTTTATTAGGGGTTTTAGCAAAAGCTTTAAAAGATAATAATAATTTAAGCGGTGTTGCAATTAGTAAAATGAGTAATATGGGATTTTTAAATTATCTTAAAAAACACGATATTTCTTATGTTACAACTGATGTTGGAGATAAATATATTCTACACGCAATGCAAGATAAAAATTATAATTTTGGTGGAGAGCAAAGCGGACATATAATTTTTAGCGATTACGCAAAAACTGGTGATGGCATAGTAGCAGCACTTCAAGTAGCAAAATTATTATTAAATAAAAAAGCTAGCGAGATTTTTAGCGAAATTAAATTATTTCCACAAAGCTTAACAAACCTAAAAATCACAGAAAAAAAGCCTTTAGATAAATTAGAAGGCATAGATAACTTATATGAAAAATTAAATAAAAATAATGTGAATTATTTATTTAGATATTCAGGAACTGAAAATTTAATGAGAATATTACTTGAATGTGAAAATGAAAAAACCTTAAAAAATATGGAAAATGAATGTATAAAATACTTTCAAAGTGTGCTAGTATGAGAAAAAAAATTATCATCTCAAGTCTTATAATAGCCATTGTAATAATCTTAGATAGACTTAGTAAAAATATATTTTTAGCAGGTTATGAATGGCATTTTACCCCTATTAGTTTTTATTTAGTTTTTAATGATGGGGTTGCTTTTTCAATGCTAAGTTTTTTACAAGAATATCTAAAATATATTCAAATAATGTTGCTTATAATTGCTGGAATACTTTTAATTAAAGAACAAAAATTCCTAAACGATAATTATTATGCCCTATCATTCATATTAGCTGGGGGCATAAGCAATGTTTATGATAGGTTTTTATATCCTGGAGTTATTGATTTTATAGCTTGGCATTATTGGTTTAACTTCGCTGTTTTTAATATTGCTGATGTGTGTATTAACCTTGGCGTTATTATAATAATTTTAAAAGAAATTTTTAAGAAAAGGAAGAAAAATGGAATTTCTAGCTAACAATTATGATTGGATAAAATGGCTTCATTACTTAGCGTTTATTTCTTGGATGGCGACTTTGTTTTATTTGCCACGCCTTTATGTATATCATCAAGAACATTCACATAAAAAAGAATTTGTTGAAGTTGTAAAAATTCAAGAAGATAAATTGTTTTATTTTATAGGACAACCTTCTATGATAATTACACTACTTACTGGAATTTTAATGATTAGTGCTAATTCAACCTTGATGAAACTTGGTTATTTTCATCTTAAATTATTGTGTGTTGTTCTACTACTGATTTATCATTTTGATTGCTTAAGATACCTTAAACAACTAAAAAACGATACTTGTAAAAAAAGTGGTAAATTTTTTAGAGCTTATAACGAAGTGCCTACTATAATAATGATAGGTATAATTACTGCAATGATTATAAGACCATTTTAAATAGGAATATAACATATTCCTATTTAAACAATAATGTATATTATTAGTTTAAATTCTTTTAAAAACTAAATAATAATACTAAGCTAAAAAACTTGTAATTTTAAGAGATAATTAAGAAATATCTAATATATTAAAATATCTTACATAAATAGGAAAAATCTTGGATACTTTACATCAACCAACTTTAAGGGTTATTAAAATTTTAGAGACTTTAAAAAATTGTGATGAAGGTCTTAACATAACACAAATTTCAAAAGAATGTAAAATCAGTGTGGGAACTCTTCATCCTATTTTAAAAACACTTTGTGAATTAGATTATTTAAGTTTTGATAATAAAAATTATAAATTATCTTTTTGTCTAAATCCAGAACTAGAACAAAGGAAATCTACAAAAATTATAATTTATTATATGGATGAGCTAGCTAAAAAAATAAGATTAGCCGTGCAATTAGGGATTTTAAATGGTAAAAAAGTAATTTACTTACATAAAAGTGAAGGTAATGAAAAAATTATTCTAAAGACAAAAGCTGGAGATGTAGCCAATGCTAACGCAACTGCTCTTGGTAAAGCATTGTTATTTGATAAGAATTTAAATGAATTAAAAAGTATTTTCAAAAAACAAATTCTAGAGCAAAATACTGCAAGAACAATCAATAATATAAATGATTTATACGACAATATTCAGTATTGTAAAAATCTAGGTTATTCTTATGAATATGGAGAATATGATGATGATTTTTCTTGTTTTGCTGTGCCTATTTATAAAAACCAACAAATATTTGCTGCAATTAGTGTTACTATCTTGAAATTTCATATAAATGATGAAAAAAAGGATTTAATAACAACAGAATTATTAAAATATAAAAAAATTATAGAAGAGCAATTACAATAATTATTTTAATAGTATTTAATATTTATATTAAATATATTTTAATTATTGCTTTATCATTTTTATAATTTATATCAAATTAACAACTTTCAGTTAGAATAAATGAAAATTAATTTTAATTTTTATTACTTAATTTAAGGAGAAAATATGGAAAGTTTTGCAATTCTTAAAATTGCACTAGCGTTAATAGTAGTAATTGTTACTATTACACTTTTAATTAAACGCCACGAATCAAGAATGGTTCTTTTTACAAGTGGTGTTGTTTTATGTATTATTGCAGGTGCTCCAATGGACGCACTAGAAGCTTTTACTAAAGCGATAAAAAAGGCAAACATTATTGAACCAATAGTTGCTGCTATGGGTTTTGCTTATGTTTTAAAGCTTACAACTTGCGATAAGCATTTAGTTCATGCTTTGTCAAAAGTATTAAAATATGCAGGTATTTTTCTAGTTCCTGGAGCTGTATTAATCACTGCATTTATTAATATTTCAGTAACTTCTGCTGCTGGTTGCTCTGCTGCTGTTGGTGCGGTTATTATCCCGCTACTTATGAGAATGGGGGTTCATCCTGCACTTGCTGCTTCAACCGTTTTATTAGGAACTTATGGAAGCGCAAACTTAAACCCTGGTTATCATCAGACAAATATAGTCGCTGAAGTTAGTAAAGTAAATGTAATGGAAGTAATTCATTATGAAGCGTTTTATTTTGGAGTAAGTGCTGTAATTTGTGCTTTTGGATTGATGATTGTTGGCTTACTTTTAAAAGAATATAAAGGTTATGTTCTTGAAGATGAAAGCAATGATGATAAAGATTTCAAAATCAATCCTATAAAAGCTATTGTTCCAATTGTTCCTGTTGCTATACTTTTAGTTCTTAGCAATTCGCATTTTAAAGAATGGTATGAAGCTACTTTTGCACTTAAAGTTCCAAAAGTTGGCATTGGTCATGCAATGATTATTGGCTCATTATTAGCATTTATTACTTGCTTTAAAGATGTAAAAGCTGGTGAAGTTATGAAGAAATTTTGTGCTGGTATGGGTGAAGGATTTTCACATGTATATGGAATCATTATTTGTGCGGGGATATTCGTTGCAGGGCTTGAAGCTATGGGATTTGTTCAACAATTAATTGATTTTATGAAATCAAACCCAAATATTGCAACTTTCATAGGTTCTGTTGGAACTTTTGCCCTAGCCTTAATAACAGGTAGCGGAGATGCTGCCGGAATAGCATTTAATCAAGCTGTAACGATAAAAGCAGCAGATATCGGACTAGACCCTATGCACCTTGGCTCTGTTGTAACTGCTGTAGCTGGACTTGGAAGAAGTATGAGCCCTATTGCAGGAGCTGCTATTATATGTGCTACTTATGCGAAGGTTAATCCAATTGAACTAGCTAAAAGAAATGCAATACCAACAATTATTGCAGCAATAGTATATGTATTAATCGCTATTTAAATTCTACATTGCAAAAGGAAAATTAATATTATTTCCTTTTGCAAAAGTTCTTTTGAAAATCACTACAATTATATTTGGAATACAAATTGCTTATTTATAAAAAACTTAATAAAGGTTATAAATGCAAGTTGTACAGAATTTAGAATCAATTAGTATAAATACTCAAGATTTTTCATTTTTTAAAGAAATGAAAGAAATAATTAATAAAAATTTTTCACAAAATATCGGAAAGAAAAGCAAATTAATATCATTTTATGTTGAAAATGAAATTCCACAAAGAAGATATTTTTTAAAATTACTATCAATATTGAATAAAAAATATAATAATGAACAACTTCAAAATATAAATACCGCATATTATAAAAAATTTAAACTAAATCTAGTAAGCGTAAACAGCCTAAAAGCAATGATAAATTGTAAGCTTGATTTTATGAGAAAAGATATAATTTTAAATTTCTCAAATCTTGAAAAAAATTTAATAATTTATCTTTCTAATTATTTTAAAGAGCACGATATAAAAATATTAAAAACTAAATTTATCATCACTTATAAAGATGAAAATACATTAAGTTTATTAGATAAACTATGTGCTTGTAACGAGCATTTAAATTACTGCGTAAGCTTTAGTCTAAGCGAATTGGCTTATTTGCAATTTAAAAAAGAAATTAAAAATGAGCTGAAAAAAGACAATAGGTTTTTAAATGTTTGTATGCTTTTAGAAGAACATTTTAAAACATTAGGAGTGGAAGTAGGAGCTAGTTTTGATGTTGTAAGGAATAAATATCTTAAGTTAAGTAAAGTTTATCATCCTGATTTTCACTCGGAAAAAAGTGAAGAAGTAAAAAGAGTGTTAAAAGAAAAATTTGAAGAAATAAATATCGCATATGAAAGCCTAAAACCATTGTATAAAAATGTAAGTTAATATAATTATTAGAAATTTATAATAATTATCAGTTTCTTTAAAGGTTAATTGAGTATCATACTCAAAATTATTTTTAAGGAGAGTTTTATGTCAGTTTTGGTTATTGGTGCAGATGAGATTACCCCTATTAAAGCAGTTTTACATGACTTAGGTGCAAAAACAATCACTCATTGGGATGCTAGAAATGAAAATAGAGTAAATCGTCAAAGCATTCCACAAGATACTGGCTGTGTTGTTATGCTTACAAGTTTTTTAAATCATAACACTATGAAAAAAATAAAAAGTCAAGCTAAAAAAAGAAATATACCTTTAGTATGTGCTAAGCGTTCTGTTAGTTGTGTGTATTGTGAATACTGCAAGGTTTTGGGTTTAAATAAATAAGTTTTAAAATAGAATTTGAAATCAATTATTTAATTTCAAATTCTAAATATTTTAATTATTCAATAATTAAGCCAAAGCCACTTAAAGCTGCAAATTGTTCTTGATTGCCTAAAAATTTAAACTTATTAATGCCTAAATCTTTTAAAATCTGTGCTCCTATGCCATAGTTTTTATCATCACTTTTTAAGCCTTCCATAAATACTAACATACCACCTTCTTTACTTAAATCATCTATTGATTTTAAAGTTTCTTCTAATTTAGTAGCATTTAAAATATTAATATCTTTAGAGCTCTTATAAAACTTAATCAGACTTTTTTCATTTTTACCTGCAAAAGCAAAAATAGTGTGAATATCTCCTAAAAAATCTTTATATACAATCTTTTTAACATCTTTACATAGTAATTTAGTTTTTTCTTCACTAATTTTTGATACTAAGCTTTCATTTTGTAATCTATATTTGATTAAGTCTTCAATAGTTACTAATTTTATATTGTGCTTTTTGCCAAATTCTATTAAATCATCACGCCTAGCCATTGTTCCATCAGGATTCATAATTTCACAAATTACACAAGCAGGAGTAAGTCCAGCTAATTTACACATATCAACCGTACCTTCCGTATGCCCTGTTCTAACTAATACACCGCCATCTTTTGCTATTAACGGATTAATATGACCAGGTCTTACAAAATCACTTGCAACTGCATTTTTATTTGCAAATAATTTTATAGTAGCATCTCTTTCGCTAGAACTAACACCTGTACTTGCCGTTTTAATATCTACCGTAATAGTAAATGCCGTTTCATGATTAGATGTATTTTTAGGAACCATTAGCGGTAATTCAAAATGCTCTGCAATTTTTTTATCTAGTGCTACACAAACAACACCCCTAGCATGTGTTAATGTGAAATTCACCTTTTCTGGCGTGCTAAATTCTGCTGGAAAAATCAAATCACCTTCATTCTCCCTATCTTCAGCATCTAGCATTATCAACATATTTCCTTTTTTTAATTCTTTTATACCTTCTTCTATACTAACAAAAGACATATTTTTCCTTTTAATAATTATTTTAATTAAGTGTATGTAAAAATAATATATAAATGTTTAGAAATACAAAAAAATAAGTAAAAATTATTTTTTTAAAAATTTTACTTGACAAATATATTTTTTTGATATATAATCACGCTTTTAATTTGCATTGGGGTATCGCCAAGCGGTAAGGCAACAGGTTTTGGTCCTGTCATTCAGGGGTTCGAATCCCTTTACCCCATCCACTTTTATTTATCGCGAAATAGAGCAGTGGTTAGCTCGTCGGGCTCATAACCCGAAGGACGGGGGTTCAAATCCCTCTTTCGCAACCATTTCAAGTAGGAAATGGGAATAAATGAAAAAAAATCTTAAAAAAGAAAGGATAATAAATGTTAAAAGGGAATTTAATAATATGTATTATCGTTCTTTTCACTCGTCAAATTATGGATTATACCTATACGAAAATAATCTAATTAAAGAAAAAATAAAAAACAACTCATCAAATATTTTAATCAAAAACGAATTCAAAGATAATTATAATTATTCTTTTTTCAACACTAAAAATAGAGATTTTAATATAAATTGCAAAGAATATCAAAAAATATTAGAAAAATATCATAAGCAAAAAATATTTTTAAAATATTCTTATTTAATTAATAAAAAAACTTTTGCAGTTAATAAAGAAAAAAATTTAATGAGTGTTTCATATAGTGCAAATCACTCTTTAAAATATTATTCAGAAATGCAAAATCTAATTGATTATTATAATTATACTAATGGCGTTTTAAGAAATTACATTCCTTTATTTTTAACAATTACTCTTGATGGTTGCTATCGTGATTTTTTAAATGGTGATTTTAGTCGCTTTAATGCCGAAAGAAATCATCACGAAATACCTAAAGACTTAAGGTATAAATATTCATTAAAGCATTCTTATAGTATTAATGATTTAGTAAAAGTTTTAAATTACCAACATAAAAAAATGCGAGATAGGTATTTAAATAAATATAAAGATATAAAACACGATTATATAAAAGTATTTGAACCACATAAAAATGGAGTTCCACATTTGCATTGCTTATGGTTTATTCCTAATGATAAAGAATTAATTCAGTATTTAAAAAAAATATTTATTGAATGTTGTCCTGCCCCACAAAATAAAAGTAAAAAAGGCTTAGGCACAGAGCAAAATAAAAATGAAGAATTACAAGGCTTTCAAATAAGTATAAAAAACTCAAGTGCTTACATTATTAAATATATTCAAAAAACCTTTAGAGATGTAAAAAATAATTGTAAATTAAGCAAAATTAACGCTTGGTATATCGTAAATAAAGTTAGGCGTTTTACTCGTTCTAATATTATTACAAATAATAACCAATCTTTTCCATTAAAAATATGGAGAACTCTAGGGGGATACTTTCAAGATTATCTAAAAGAATATGAATATTTTTCAGATACTGGAAAAAGCTTTTATAGACCTATAAAACTTAATGAGTTTATTCAATACTTTGAATATGGTTCTAGTTATATTTCATATAATTTTAACACTAAAAAAGCACCTTTTTTTATTGATGTAGTTATTAATAATTTTAGGTTTTTTTATACTAAAAAAACCTTATTTATAACTAAGCTTTATCATAATAAAGAGAAGATTATACATAAACAAAAAAATAATTCTTATTGTGTTTTACCATATAGCAAAAATCATATAAGGGGTATAATATGATTTTTCAAGATTTATTTAATCAGTATCTAGTTTTAATAAAAGAACAAATCGCAGACCATTCTTATAAGTGTTATATATCTATATATAATAAATATATTAAAAATAATAAATTAGGCTTAACACTATGTAAGGATATAAATTACCCCCTAATACAAAACTTTATTAATGAGCTAATGCAGACAAAAGCACCTAAAACTGCTAAAAATGTTTTAAGCGTTCTTAATCAAGTTATAAAACTAGGAGAACAATTAGAATTAATAAATAAAAATCCTTGCAGATTAGTTAAAATCAAGCCATTTGATAATAAGCGTTATTTTAATCATTCTTTAGATATTCAAAAGAAAATTATAAGAAGTATTAAAGATTTTAACGACCCTTTAGCAGACTTTTTATTTTTTCTTATGCAAGGTAGGAGAGTTAATGAAATTAGGCTTATTAAATGGCGTGATATAGATTTTAAAAATAATGAATACACTATAATTTCAGAGCATTCAAAAGTTAGAAAAACAATGAAATTTTATTTAATTGAAGAATTAGCAGAAAGATTAAAAAATAGATTACATAACACCGATTTTTATAAGCTTGATGATTATGTTTTTACAAACCCACAAACAAAAACACATTATAGTGATTTTAGGCGTTTATGGGAAAGGTTTTTAAAAACTTATAATTTACCCAAGTTTAGAATACACGATTTAAGGCACTTAATTGGAACTTATAGTATTAATTATTTAGGTCAAAGTATTGAAAGTGTTATGCATACTTTAGGGCATACAAATATAAACACAACTAAACGATATATAACTCAACAAACTAAGCAATCTAAAGAAGTTATGACAAATATATTTTTAAGTATTTAGTATTTTATGTGGTTAGTGCTACCCACCCACTTGTAATAGTTATTTCTAGTTTTAAGCTCTTATTAAGTAGCACTAACTTATAATATAGCCAAGTTGTTTTAAAAAAGATTTTTCTATCTAGTGTAATTCACTAGATAGGATTATTAATATTAATATTATTAATAACACCTTATCCATTCAAAATCCTTAACCTATTACAAGCGGTAAGAAACTTAAAACGATACCATTATATTAATAAAAACTTAAAATATATTTATTTAATCATAATTACTTTAGTATTTCTTTATGGTGGGGGGGGGTATGGGGGAGTCCCCCATATAGGCAAAAAGGTGTTACTTTTTGCCGTAGCCCCTTAAGTTAATGCGTTAGCATTAACACCATAAACGCAAAAAATACTTTTTATTTTTATAAACCATTTCAAACAATAATAACCATTTCTTATTAGGCTTTTAAATAACCTTAATTATTGTTAGTAGTCTTGCAAAGCTATATCTTAGAGTTTGATAAATCTAATACAAATTATTTAGATATGCAAAAAAGGGCGTGAGTTATGGC